>CALAIO010000091.1 GCA_937923355.1 uncultured Rhizobiaceae group bacterium
ATCATTACTTTTTCACGCTCTGAAGATTGCGCTTCAGTACGTACTTCGCCTGCAAACGGTACTTCGTAAGTTGAGTACATATAAGCAGTTGGTGAAGCAAATTCTGCAGCTGACGTATCGATGCGCTTATAGACCGGATGCACATCCAGTTTTGCTCTCAGAGCTGTTACTTCTTTTTCAGATGTACCAGAGAGTTCAGCAAGTCTGCTATCGGCAAAACCTTGTGCTTTTAACATGCGCAGGTTTTGATCATCTTGAGGCAGGCCATGCTCGCGGATGCGGTCTTCGCTTGCGATGATGTTTTGGAATTGTTCAATGTACCAAGGGTCAAATTTGGAATACTGGTGAACGTCTTCTGGCGTTGCCCCTTCACGCAAGGATTGCGCAACCATGCGAAGGCGATCTGGTGTTGCTGTTACAAGTGCAGCACGGATGGCGTTTTTATCGTCGCCCTCGCCAATGCCCGGAATTTCGATTTCATCAAGGCCTGAAAGTCCTGTTTCAAGACCACGAAGCGCTTTTTGCATGGATTCAGCAAACGTACGACCAATCGCCATCACTTCGCCAACAGATTTCATGGCTGTTGAAAGGTGAGGCGGGCTGCCCGGGAATTTTTCAAATGCGAAGCGTGGAATTTTTGTAACCACATAGTCAATCGATGGTTCAAATGATGCTGGTGTTGCACCGCCAGTGATGTCGTTGTCCAGTTCATCGAGCGTATACCCAACTGCAAGACGCGCTGCGACTTTTGCAATCGGGAAACCAGTTGCTTTTGAAGCAAGGGCAGATGAGCGCGATACACGCGGGTTCATTTCGATCACCACAAGACGACCGTCTTTTGGGTCAACCGCAAACTGTACGTTAGAACCACCCGTTTCAACACCAATTTCGCGAAGCACAGCAATCGAGGCATTTCGCATGACCTGATATTCTTTGTCGGTCAATGTGAGCGCTGGTGCGACTGTAATGGAGTCGCCAGTATGAACGCCCATTGGGTCAACGTTTTCAATCGAACAGATGATGATGCAGTTATCCGCTTTGTCGCGGACAACTTCCATTTCGTATTCTTTCCAGCCTAAAATGGATTCTTCGACGAGCACTTCGTTTGTCGGAGACGCATCTACGCCGCCGACAACAAGCGTGTAAAGTTCTTCCAATGTGTATGCGATACCGCCGCCTTGGCCACCCATGGTGAAGGATGGGCGTACGATTGCTGGAAGGCCTGTTGTTTTTGTTGCTTGAAGCGCTTGCATTTGCGCAACCAGACGATGCTCTTCAAGGCGCATGGTTTCGCCTTCGCGCCATTCAACTTCAAAGGCTTCCTTGTCTTTTGCTGCTTTTTGGCCAGCTTTATAATCTGCCTCGAATTGGCTTTTAAGTTCAGTTGTATTCACGAAAGCTGAACGCGGTGTTGCAAGGCCAATTTTGTGCATTGCTTCGCGGAAAAGATCTCTATCTTCGGCCTTGTCGATCGCGTGCGCATCTGCACCGATCATCTCGACATCCCATTTATCCAACACGCCCATCTTGCGAAGCGATAGGGCAGTGTTAAGTGCTGTCTGACCGCCCATAGTTGGCAGGACAACGAGTTTGTCGTCTGGACGCTCTGTGCGTTCTTTCTCAATGATTTTTGCGACGATCTCAGGCGTGATTGGCTCGATGTAGGTTGCATCTGCCAATTCCGGGTCTGTCATGATTGTGGCAGGGTTGGAGTTTACCAGAATAATTCGGTAACCCTCTGCCTTGAGCGCCTTACAGGCTTGTGTTCCAGAGTAATCGAACTCACAGGCTTGGCCGATAACAATTGGCCCAGCCCCGATGATGAGGATGGAGTTTATATCTTTTCTTGCGGGCATCTAGCGTATCATTTCTCTTTGTCGCGCGGCTATTAATTCCTGATTGGGAGGAGCAAGAATCATGGCGCAAAATTTAATGGCTAGAAGACTCCTATAGATGATCTATTTGTATTGCGAAAGGGGGGGAATGTGAGAAAGTGGGGGTAATTCAAAAATAATATTCGGCTTGCGCCGTCTTGCCACATTACAGCCGTGGCAGGGATGTTTATTTGTATGAAAAACCCTCTCAAACAATAAGGCTATCCAGGTATGAGATTTTTCGTTTCCGCGCTAGCAGCACTTACGCTTTCTGTCTTCACAAGTGCTTTCGCATTTGCCCATGATTATCACGTTGGCAGTTTGACGATTGAGCATCCTCATATTCCTGCAACTGTAAAAGCTGCTCCGGTAGCAGCTGGTTATTTGATTATTAAAAATAACGGCTCTGAGGATGATAGACTATTGAATGTTTCTGCTGGCTTTTCAGCAAAGCAACAAATCCACAGTATGACGATGGTTGAAGGTGTGATGCGGATGCGTCCGCTGAAGGATGGTGTTGCTATTCCTGCTGGTGGGGAAATCTCTCTGAAAAAAGGCGGTAATCACCTCATGTTCATGAAACTTTCTGAACAGATGCAAGCTGGCGAGCTGCGCGATGTAACGCTTATTTTCGAAAAAGCTGGTGAAGTAAAAATCGGGATGATTGTGATTGATCCCGAAGACCTTGAAGATGAAGGAGAACCGGAAGGTCATTCAGGGCATTCGGGTCATACAAACTAAACTATAAACTTCTATTTCAGAACAGGCATCACTGCTGTGGATGAACGGCTTGTGTTTGTTCCCATTTTTATTGAATTATGATAACCTAAGGGAAGAATTTAGCAGGGAAATATTTGGTGCAATAGTTTAGTGAGCAAGTATTTATTATGTTGTTTAGAACTATGTATATGGTTTTGTTCAGCATTTTGTTTTTGCAACCTGCTGGAGCCTTTACATTATCATCAACGGTAGAAGCAATTACTATCCCGAGTGTGGGTGGTGCATTTCAGACTGTTAATTTTGAAAACACTTACACGAGTGCTGTTCCCAGTTGTATTTACAATCTTCCCAGTGGCGCTTCACCACCTGCTGTTGTGCGAATTCAAAGTGTAGGCGCATCCAGCATGCAGGTTCGTCTTCAGGAGCCTCGAAATTCTGCCGCCGTTACAAGTGGATCCGTATTTTGTCTTGTGGCTGAGGAAGGCGTGAATATTTTGCCTGATGGCAGGCGCATTGAAGCCAGGACAGTTCTATCTACTGTTACCCATGGCAGAAATGTACCTTTGGGTAATGGGGCTGGAACCATGCCAAATGTATCAGGCCTATTCTCAGGCTTCACTGATCCTACAGTTCTTGGTCAGGTGATAACATTCAACGATAGCGATTTCAGCTTTTTCCACGCTAACGATTGTGAAAATTCTGGTAACCCTCCTTACTTATCCAATTTTGCAGACGGTATTTGCGTGACCAAAATGGTCGCTGAGGATACAACAACGCGCGGCAATGAAACGCTTGGTATTATTGTCATTGAAAGTGGTAGTGGAAATTATGAAGGTATCGCCTACACGGCTGCTTTAGGGGGAAACTCAATAGATGGCGTTAATAACAATGGGAATAGTTATGCGCTTGGTGGTACATTCGAATTTGCTACGGCAACCCTATCAGGATTGAATGGTAATAACGGCGGGTGGGCGGTTCTCTTTGGCGCTGGTGCTGTTGGTGGCACTACGCTTTCGCTTGCGATAGATGAAGACCAACTACAAGATGCAGAACGGGCTCATATCGATGAAAACGTCGCATATTTTGCTGTACGCAGGTTGCCTGTTTTTACAGCTTCCAAAACAGTTGACCGTAGTGAAATCGCTGAAACATTGACGCTTAATTATGAGATCGTTCTTGAAAACACTGGGCAGCTTAATCAAACAGGTGTTGTTTTAGACGATACGCTTCCCGATGGTTCGACGGGAACTGTTTCAGGTCCTGTAGAAAGCCTTACCGCTGATAATATTTTTGAAGTTGGTGAAACCTGGACTTATACGGTTAGTTATTCTGTAACAGCAGGTGATATTACTGCGGGTATCGATCTGATCAATAATGTTTCTGTGACAACAGACCAATATACGGCTGAGAGCCAGACAGACGAAACAGCCTTGGCGACCACTGTGATTGTTCCGGGCAATCCCTCCATCACCGTTACAAAAACCGCAAGCACAGATACCAATGTTCCTGCCGGCGTTGAGGTAACCTACACTTATGTGGTGACAAATACAGGCAACCAATTTGTCTCTGATATTACGCTTGTTGATGCGCACACGGGTAGTGGTCCTGCACCTGTTCCAACCAATGAGACATTAACTGCTGACAATGATGTCATTAACGATTCTTCTGATCCAAGTGGTATCAATGGTTCTTGGGATAGTTTGGCGCCTGGGGATGAGGTGACCTTTACGGCAACGTATATTGTCACCCAAAGTGATGTGGATACGCTTCAGTAATTCTTAAATCGTTCGCGGACTAATTTTGCGTTGCTTCTCGAGACAGGAAATTCCTTGCCTTCTTTTGTGAGAATAAAGAGATTACCGTTTTTTCTTTGTACTTGCTCTACTGCTTCATCTGCGATCCAATGAGATCGATGAATTTGTATGCCAGCAAAATTTTGAAGTTCCATCACGGCATCAGAAAAGCGAATTAATATTAGTTCTGATCCACGATCTGTTGTTGCCTCAACATAATGATCCTGACTTGTGATGTGCAGAAGGTTCTTGCCTAAATGTGCGGACAGGCGACTTAGGAATGGAGTTTCCTTTTGGATATGCGGTTCAGAATTATCATCTTCTTCATCGCTTCTTATAAGAAAATACAAAAGGCTTATGGCAATGGAAATTCCAAGGCAGTAACTCAGGAGCCTTAGGTATTGCGGAAGTCCTCCCATGTCCAACGAGAAGCCATATTGATTTAAACACCAAACAATAATGCTTACCGGAAAGCCTACAGAAATCGCACCAAGTGCCTTTGCCATTTGTGGTTTCATGCCGAATTTGGTGAGTGATGAAATTACAAAAACAGCGACAAATACTCCTGTGAAAAACGTAAGTACGGCGTGGAGCGACCAATAAACAAGTCGCTCGGCATGATTTAGGCTTTGCAATGTTCCAAATGGACCGGCGATTGTAAGGATTATAACAACAGCGGCAAAGCCAATCCAGAAACGATAATTTTGAATGATTGCCCGTATTTCACGAAGCGTGAATTGCAAGGGTGGTAGATCTGCGAATTTTTCTGAGCCGTTCATGTATTTCAAATTGTCCTGCGATGTTTTCCAAATATAGCCTGTCTGCAAGATTATTTAAATGGAGTATTTGCAGATGAGTTTAGATCCTTTTTTTAAAGCAGGTTTGGTTGTTCAAGTTCATATGATTGCTGCTCTGGTAGCCTTGGTTTTGGGAGCTGTAATTTTATTTAATATGAAAGGCACCCGTAAACATAAAAACCTTGGTAAACTATGGGTAGGACTTATGGTTATCGTTGCTTTCACTTCGTTTTTTATAAATGAGTTGAAAACTTGGGGGCCATTTAGCCCAATTCACATATTGTCAGTTCTAACACTCATAACACTTGTTGTTGCTATTAGAGCAATCCGCAGAGGTAATGTGCGCATCCACAAGTCTTCCATGGTCGGATTGTATTTCGGTGGCCTAGTCTTGGCGGGGCTTTTTACGCTAATGCCTGGACGCGTCATTAATCGAATGTTGTTTGGTGAACCAGAGTTCTATCTCAGCACTTTATCTTTTGCTTGGGTTTTCCCTTTTTCAGCAATTGTCATTGCATTTGGTGTGATGGCAGTGCGTTCAAGAGCAAAATAATAGGTCTTTTTGGGCGCTAAGCGGGCAAGTGTTGGAATTTGCTCTTTGCAATAGTTGATTATTTCTATAGTTTTTCACTTAGCAAATTTTATAAGTTATGGAGTGATTTCATGCGCTGGAAAGGCCGTGGCAGAAGTGCCAATGTTAATGATGCCCGTGGGCAAAGCGGTGGTGGTGGCTTTGGGTTTCCATCTGGAGGTCGCAGAAGATTGCCTATAGGTGGCGGCCGTCGTGGCGGTGGTATGGGTATCGGAACGCTTATCATTATTGGTATTGTGATGATGTTCTTAGGCATTAATCCACTGAAGCTTTTAACAGGTGGTTTAGGCGGAAGCCTTGGCGGTGGTTTCTCACCACAAATGCAAGCACCACAACGTCAGCAAGCGCCTCGCGCAGAATATACTAGCGATGAGCAGAAGCAATTTGTGGAAACCATTCTTGGGTCGACTGAACAAGTCTGGACAACCATATTTGCCAACTATGGAAAGCAATATCCCAAGCCAAGATTGAACCTTTTTGGGGGGCAAGTGCGTTCAGCATGTGGTCTGGCTTCTTCTGCGTCCGGGCCGTTTTATTGTCCTGGTGATAGTGAGATCTATATCGATCTTTCATTTTATCAGGAGCTTGAACAGAAGTTCGGTGCTGGCGGTGATTTCGCCCAAGCCTATGTGCTTGCCCATGAGGTAGGTCATCACGTTCAAAACATCATCGGTGTCCTGCCACAGTTCAACAAAATGCGTCGTTCTATGGGCAAGGCTCAGTTTAACAAGCAGTCCGTGAAGGTTGAACTTCAGGCAGATTGCTTTGCAGGTGTTTGGGGGCATTACGTCAATAAGGAAGGTTGGCTAGAAGCTGGAGACCTTGAAGAAGCTTTAAGAGCTGCTAACCAGATTGGTGATGATGCAATCCAGAAACGCACACAGGGTTATGTTGTGCCGGAGAGTTTTAATCATGGCACGTCAGAGCAAAGACGCTTTTGGTTCCGTCGTGGATTTGAATCAGGTCGTATTGAAAGCTGCGATACGTTTAAGGCACGTAATCTTTAGAGAGCCAGCATACTGATTGATGCACATTTGGCTGCGCTGATTTCTTTTGGCGCAGCAGTGTTTTCGGATTTGCCAATAGCGCTATCAGTTTTAGTGGAAACCACACCTGTTCTGCGTGATGCAATTGCAGATAGCCCCTTGCGAAGAGGGATGCATTTATTTGTATCTGTACATTTTGTTGATGCAAAAGGCATGGCGTAATCTTTTCTGGCGTTAAAACAAATCATTCAGTTTGTATGTAGTCTAAATATGTCAAAATTGAATCAATAGCGATTCAAGTTTCTATGACATGACGACACTAAAATGTGAGCGAATGTTTTTACGATTCTTTAACCAGTTCCTCGCCCTTGCTTTCCTTAATCAAGTTTAGGAAACGCTTGAAGAGATAATGGCTATCCTGCGGACCTGGGGAAGCTTCGGGGTGATGCTGTACTGAGAAGACAGGCTTGCCATCGACTGCCAATCCACAGTTTGAACCATCGAAGAGCGAAACATGTGTTTCTTTAACACCTGCAGGGAATGTATCTGCATCGACTGCGAAACCGTGGTTCAT
>CALAIO010000092.1 GCA_937923355.1 uncultured Rhizobiaceae group bacterium
TACGAACTTCCATTTCATGTGCGACGGGAAACCAGCACCACCAAGACCACGAAGGCCAGAATCTTTCAGCAAATCAAGCATGGCATCAAATTCGATTGCCCCAGACTTAACTTTTTCCCAAACAGCGTAACCACCGTCAGATTTATAAGCATCAAGTGCTACATAGTCTGGAATGTCTGCTTTAATTTCCTTGTTGGTAGAACCTGTTGCTGCCAGCTTTAACAAGCTATCGACTGTTACATTGCCAACTTCTTTGTCGCCAACACGTGCAGCAGGTGCAACATCACACCCACCCATACAAGGTGCGCGCATGATACGAACTTTTTCTTTATCAGCGCCTGCTTCCAGTTCTGAAATAAGCGTTTCTGCGCCCGCCATCATACAAGATAGAGAATCACAAACACGAATGGTCACAGGTGCAGGCTTTGCTTGACCTTCTTTAACAATATCAAAATGATCGTAGAAAGAAGCAACTTCATAGACTTCGGCCATTGAGATTTTCATAGTCTCAGCAAGGGCACGCATGTGGCGTGCCTCAAGGCATGAATATTTATCTTGGATGAGGTGTAGATACTCAATTAATAAATCACGCTTGCGCTCACCCTCGCCGATCAAGGCATTTACTTCATTCAGTGAAGCCTCGTCCAGTTGACGACCTTTTGTGTGGTGAGATTTTTTACCTTTGCCGCGTTTTGGCTCATCTGGTGAAAAATGCTGATTCATTGAAGTATTCCCGTTTACAGATTCAACAATAATATGTCGTGATTATTGGGTTGGAAAGCGACTGTCTACGACTTATCTTAATGCGTAGACGGCTGGTATATAATTAGCCTACTATCCGACCGGGAACCCTGTCCGGTTTTATCACTAATATCACAAGGATGACTTTCGACAAGTCACAATTATATTTTTCCTGTTATAATAATAAATTTCATAAGATGAATAATATACAAGAGCTAAGGAAACGCAACCATGACGACACCGACCACCATGCAAGCAATAGAAATTACAACACCTGGTGGCCCGGAGGTATTACAAGCTTGCGAACGCTCAATACCTGAAATTGGTAATAATGAAGTGCTCATAAAAGTTGCAGTCGCCGGTGTTAATCGCCCTGATTGCCTGCAACGTATGGGCGGTTACCCGCCTCCTCCAGGTGCTTCTGATATTCCTGGCCTTGAGGTTGCTGGTGAAATCGTTGCGATTGGTTCTGATGTTGATGCTTCGAATATCGGCAAACGAGTCATGGCGCTTGTTCCAGGTGGTGGATATGCGGAATATGTTAACGTCGATATTACAAACACGTTAAGCATCCCTGCAGGCTTATCCATGGAAGAATCAGGTGCAATTCCAGAAACCTTTTTTACCGTTTGGCATAATGTGTTTCAGCGTGGTGGATTGCTTTCTGGCGAGACCTTTATGGTGCATGGTGGCACAAGCGGTATTGGTACGACTGCCATTCAGCTTGCAAAAGCATTTGGCGCAAGCGTTATTGCGACTGCTGGCAGCAAAGAGAAATGCGAAGCCTGTCTGAAACTAGGTGCTGATCATGCGATTAATTACAAAACCGAAGTCTTTGAAGAGCGCACAAAAGAAATCACAGAAGGCAAAGGCGTTGATGTTATTCTGGATATGGTTGGCGGTTCCTATACAGGCCGCAATTATAAAGCTGCAGCCATGGATGGGCGGATTGTACAAATTGCTTTTCTTGGCGGTCCAAAAGCTGAGACCAACTTCTTACCCATTATGTTAAAGCGTCTGACGCATACAGGCTCGACACTTCGAGCCCGTTCTATTGAGTTTAAAGCTCAAATTGCAAATGAATTGCAGGAGAAAGTTTGGCCTTTGATAGAAAGTGGCAACGTTAAACCTGTGATGGATAGTTCGTTTAAAGTAAGCGAAGCTGACAAGGCACATGAGCGTATGGAATCAAGCGGGCATATCGGTAAGATTGTTTTGAAAACCTAACGGTCACCAATTCTCAATAGCAACACCACTGGCACGGCGCCTGCTGCTATAATGAGCAAACAACCGACTGCTGCATCTTCTACGCGTGCTTGCGAGGCAAAGTCATAGACATGGGTTGATAGCGTATTCACACCAAATGGTTTCAACATGATGGTTGCAGAGAGTTCTTTGATGACCTCAATAAACACTAGCAAGCCAGCTCCGATGATGGCAGGTTTGAGAATGGGTAACAGGATTGATTTTAAAACCTGCCCTCTTGTTCGCCCAAGGCTTCGTCCAGCCATATCGATATTTGGTGAAAGTTTATTAAAACCGTTTGTAATGCTTCCCTCTGCCATCGCCATAAAACGGACGACGTAAGCGAAGATAAGCGCTGCCCCTGACCCTGTTAGTAACAATCCTGTTGATATACCAAAGGTTGAGCGCATGACGCTATCAAGCTGATTGTCAAAATTTGCCAAGGGCAGAAAAATGCCCAGGGCAATCAGCGTTCCTGGTACAGCATATCCAAGTGAGGCAATGCGCACAGCATTTCTCAGAATTGGCAGATTTGTTACACGTAAGGAATACGTCAAAAAAAGTGCGATGACGACTGCGATGAAAGCAGCGATAAGGCCAAGGGAGATGCTGGTAAAAAAGACTTCCACCAGCTTGGGCGAATATGCTTCATCAATATTTGCTATGGCATATTTGCCCAAGACATAAACAGGAACGCCAAACCCAAGCAGAACAGGCAGCAAACAGGCTATAAACGCAAAATATTGTTTTGAACCAGAGAGTTTTCTTCTAATAATCTTTGGCTTCGAACTGTTCGCTTTTGTATCGTGGAAGCGACGACCACCCCTGCTCCACCCTTCAACCTTGATGAGGAAGATGACAATAACAAGCAAGAAGAGTGCTATTTGAGCTGCCCCTGCCAAATCACTTTGATTTAACCAAACGGAAAAAATCGAAAATGTAAGCGTTTGTGTTCCCATGTGTTCTACAGCACCAATGTCGTTAAGCGTCTCCATCAGAGCCAGTGTGACACCTAAAATAATAGCAGGCCTCACAAGCGGCAAGATGACCTTGTAGAAAAGCTTCCATCCAGACGTACCCAGAACGCGGGCGCTATCAAGTATATTGCTGCCCTGAAACTGAAACATAGTTCGCACGGATAGATATACATAAGGGAATAGCACCAACCCCATGACAACAACTGTTCCCCCAATCGATCTGAAATCAGGGAACCAATAATCTCTTGGTGTTTTGAAGCCACCAATTTGCCGAACAAGCATTTGTATCTCACCTGTGTAAGAGAAGAACTCTACAAACGCATAAGCTGAAATGTATGTTGGAACCGCTAGCGGCAACATTAACATCCATTGTAAGTAGCCGCGAAAGGGAAACTCATAAAAAGCAACAAGCCAGGCTGAAACTGTGCCGATGATTGCAGTTAAAATACCTACCCCTAAGAGCAATAGAAAAGTGGTCTTTGTTGCTGTTGGCATCACGGTGGTTGCAATGTGAGCAAAACTTTCAAAGTTGCCACCAAGAGCTATGAAGACAAGTGCGATCACAGGCAGGCAAAGGCACAACGACAAAAACCCCGCAACAATAGCAAACTTGCTATTGTTGCGGGTTTGAACCTTGTTGGATTGATTGGGTAAGCTTATTTCACTCAACTCTGTGGGCCGTTATCATATCCTACCTTATCAACCAGTTTCGAAGCCGCCTTGCGAAGTTTTGCGATTGCATCAAGTCCAAGAGTATCGGGTTTGATTTCACCAAAACCTGCAACAGTCTCTGAAGGCTTTGCACCTGGTTTTACAGGGTATTCATATACTTTCTCTGCATAAATTTCCTGAGCCTTACCACTTGAAAGAAATTCCATCAACTTGATTGCGTTATCTTTATTGGGAGCATGTTTTGCAAGTGCCATGCCGGATACGTTTACATGCGTTCCGCGATCATTTGAGTTTGGAAAAATAACCTTGATCGATTTTGCCCATTCTTTTTGTTCAGGGTCTTTTGTATTATTTTGCATAAGGCCAACATAGTAAGTGTTTCCAATCCCAAGATCACACTCACCAGAGAAAATTGCCTTTGCTTGCGCGCGGTCGTTGCCATCAGGCTTTCTTGCCAGATTGTTCTTTACATCACCCAACCATTTTTCGGTATATTCTTCGCCTTTGTTGGCAATCATGGAGGCGAAAAGCGCTACATTGTAGGCATGCTGTCCAGAGCGGGTACAGATACGACCTTTCCACTCAGGCTTTGCAAGGTCTTCATACGTTATATCATTTTGTGCAACACGCTCTTTTGAAGCAAATACAACACGCCCACGAATGGTTAGACCAAACCAACTGCCATCTTCGCTGCGGAAGTTTTCAGGAATATTTGCATTGATTTTCTCATTGTTAACTTCCTGCGTCAGACCTTTGTTTGAAATTTCTGATAATCTACCAATGTCTACCGTCAAAATAACATCAGCAGGTGAATTCAGTCCCTCTGCCTGGAGTTTTTCAACCATGCCTTTTTTCAAGAACTGGACTTCAGTTTCGATGCCAGTTTCTTTTGTGAACTCTTCTAGCAGTGGCTGGATAAGATCAGGCTGTCTGTATGAGTATATGTTCACAGTATCGGCAAATGCGGTGGATGGTAGTGTAGAAAGTGCAGTTGCACCAAATAGCAGTTTCAATATCGTTTTCATCGGTTTGTCTTTCAGCGCTTTAACATGACTAATTTTGTCATGTTTCGCCCAGTTGCGAATGATTGTCAACAATAAACTTGATAAAAAAGGTTTACTTTGTTTGGAATTGTTCTAATGTAGAGTTATCGAAAATTAAACAGGATTGATTATGCGCCTGACAAAGCAGACAAATTACGCAATTCGTATCTTGATGTATTGCGCAGCAAACGATGGAAAATTAAGCCAAATTCCAGAGATTGCAGCTGCGTATAATCTTTCTGAGGCGTTTTTATTCAAAATTTTAAAGCCAATTGTGAAGCATGGTTTTGTAGAATCAATCCGTGGTCGAAATGGTGGCGTACGCCTTGCAAGGCCTGCTTCCGAGATTAAATTATCAGAAGTTATTCACATTACAGAAGATAATTTTGCCATGGCGGACTGTTTTGAAGCAGATGGAACGGACTGTCCGTTGATTGATCACTGCGGTCTAAACTCAGCATTAAGAGAAGCGTTGAACGCTTTCTTTGCAGTTCTGGATAAATACACCATTCAGGATATTGCCAGTAGCAACTCTCGCATTGACGAATTACTTGGATTGCATTTGCTTGAAGGGTATGAAGCCCCTGCCATTAAGGCCGTTTAAGGATCTAAGATTTTACCGTCATCTTTCGCGGCGTATTACATAAACACTCACAACCATTTTCTGT
>CALAIO010000093.1 GCA_937923355.1 uncultured Rhizobiaceae group bacterium
ACTTCCCGCTCATGACATTGGTAGGTGTGGTTGATGCTGATCTGGGGTTATCGAATGGCGACCCAAGAGCTGCTGAAAGAACCTTCCAGCTTCTGCATCAGGTCACAGGACGTGCAGGCCGTGCTGGCGGCAAAAGTCAGGGGCTTTTGCAAAGCTATCAACCAGAACACCCTGTTATCTCTGCCATTAAAGCAGCAGATGCAGAAGCATTCTATGAGCGTGAAATTGATGCAAGGCGCTTGTCCTCGCTTCCACCCTTTGGACGTTTGGCAGCCATCATTATTTCCGGTCAGGACAGAAGAGAGACAGAGCTTTATGCACGCAGTTTAAGACAAGCCTGCCCCTTAGCTAAAGAAGTTCGTGTCCTTGGCCCGGCCGAAGCGCCGCTTGCACTCATACGGGGTCGCTATCGGTTCAGAATATTGGTTCATGCACCGCGAAATTTTGCTGTTCAAAACTGGCTCCGCCAATGGTTCAAGGAAGGTCCAAAACCACGCGGCAATATTCGCGTTCAAACTGACGTAGACCCGCAGAGTTTTGTGTAATGACAACGCCAGTTTTCAGATTTGCACCCAGTCCAAATGGTCACCTTCATTTAGGCCATGCCTATTCCGCATTGTTTAATCAAAAAATGGCACGTGAAGCAGGTGGCAAACTTTTATTACGTATCGAAGACATAGACACCCAACGCTGCACGCCAGAACTTGAAGCACAGATGTTGCGTGACCTCGAATGGGTTGGTTTTGAATGGGATGAAACCCCGCGGCGCCAATCTGATCATTTTGATGAATATCAACAAGCTTTACAGAAACTTGCCGATCTTGATCTCCTCTATCCATCTGCTTTAAGTCGTGGTGAAATCAAAAGGCTGGTTCAAGCAAAAAAAGACGCAGGCGAAGATTGGCCAAGCGACCCGGATGGCAGTCCGCTCTATCCGGGAAATGAAAGAGACTTTGATAATGCCGAGCGATTGAAATTGATTTCCTCAGCTAAAGACTACGCACTTCGTCTTAATATGAAATCGGCTCAAAATGCTGCTGGCTCTGGATTAAACTGGACTGAGCAAAGCGATAATAAAGATGAAACTATAAATGCAGACCCTCTAGCCTGGGGTGATATCATCATCGCTCGCAAAGATGTACCTGTGAGCTACTTCCTGTGCTGCACCTATGATGATGGCATTCAAAACATATCGCATGTTGTGCGGGGTATGGATTTATATCACTCAACCAGTATCCACGTATTATTATTGGAAATCCTGGGCTTTCAAAAACCCGTATATCATCACCATAATCTAATTTTGAATAATGAAGGAGAAAAGCTCTCAAAATCCTTGAAACATAGAAGCCTCAAGGAGTTGAGAGCATCAGGCGTATCAGCGAATGAAATTCGAGAAAAACTGGGTTTTATCTGACAAGTACACGTTTTGAAATGCACATGAAGAGGAAAAACAATCCGGCACCTGCGCTAACACAAGCCAATGTAAACAATGGATCGTAATGAAACTCATATCCGTACATGTTGAATGTATACATTGCGGTGTAAGTACCCAGCAATATCAATAACCAATTACCAATATGACCAAAACCTGAGGATTTCATCAAGCCTTCAGCTAACCAGCCGCAGATATATGTAAAGCAGCAAATAAAGCCAAAAGAGGTAATCCAGTCTAAAGTGGACAATTCCCAAAGCATCGAACAGCTCCATAATTAAAACTACGGAAAGTTTAACGCAAAAATGTTAAAGTTTCGGTAACAAATAGAATCACCATCAACACTCAAAGCGACACCAAATATAACCTCATGAAAAATAAAAAGAATATCTTAATCACTGGCTGTTCATCAGGCATAGGAAAATACTGCGCGCAAGAACTTTTGAGACAGGGATGGCAAGTTTTTGCAACAGCCCGCAAAGACGAAGACCTGAAAATGCTCGCAAAAGCAGGTGTTGAGGCTGTTTACCTTGATTACACCGATACAAAATCCATTCACGCCTGCCTTGAAACAGTTTTATCCAAGACCAATGGCACATTGGATGCGCTTTTTAATAATGGTGCATATGGTCAACCAGGTGCCGTCGAAGATTTGACAACTGACGTCCTGCGCAAGCAATTTGAAACCAACTTCTTTGGTTGGCATGAGCTTACAAATCTGGTTCTGCCAGTGATGCGCAAGCAAGGTCACGGACGCATTATTCATTGTTCTTCAGTTCTGGGATGGGTATCAGCACCATGGCGTGGAGCTTATAATTCCTCCAAATTTGCACTTGAAGGACTGGCATCTGCCATGCGCATGGAACTTGAGGATACAGATATCCATGTTTCCCTGATTGAGCCGGGGCCAATTAAAACAGATTTCTCCAAAAATGCCCTTGCTGCATTTCTTGAAAACGTTGATCGGGAGAATACGCCTCACAAGGAACGTTATGAAAAAGAACTCTCCAGGTTAAACTCAGGCGGTGGCGTTAATCGTTTCAGGCTTGAACCATCCGCCGTTTATAAAAAACTTGATCATGCGTTAAATGCAAAAAGACCAAAGGCGCATTATGGCGTTACCGTTCCAACGCATATTATGGATTTCGCCAGACGCTTACTGCCAACCAGAATGGTTGATAAAATGCTTTTGAAAAATAATTCATAAAGCCAAATTGGCGCATAGGAATCTACAAGCGCCTGCCCTATATGCAAATCAAAGAACAAATGAGAAATTAGACAATGTTGTATTTTGTATCCATTATAGGAATGCTTGCTGTCGCCATCGTATTGGGCATGGGTATTTGGAACATGGCCAAGGGCGGAAGTTCCAGCCGCTCCCAAAAACTCATGCGACTACGCATATTATTTCAATTTGTGGCCGTCATTCTGGTTATGGCAACTCTATACTTCACAACTCAAAGCTAACGGAGAAACGCCTTGGTAGTTCTCAACAAGATATACACAAAAACCGGAGACGATGGCTCAACCGGTCTTGGCAACGGTGAACGCCGCAAGAAATATGATTTGCGGGTCTCCTCTTATGGCACGGTGGATGAAACAAATTCCTGCATCGGCCTTGCGCGATTGCATACAAAAGAAACGCCAGAAATGGATGCCGCTTTGGCACGCATTCAAAACGACCTTTTCGACTTAGGTGCAGACCTTGCAACACCGGACGACGGCAAACCACTTGAATATGAACCGCTTCGCATAACGCAGGCACAGGTTGAACGCATTGAATCTGAAATCGACGCATTGAATGCAAAGCTGGAGCCGCTACGCTCTTTTGTTCTACCAGGTGGCACGCCTCTTTCTGCAAATCTACATCTGGCAAGAACCGTCGCGCGCCGTGCAGAGCGTTTAATCGTGGAACTTGCGCAAGACGAGACAGAAAACGTTAGCAAAGCTGCAAGCCTATATATGAACCGTATTTCTGATTACCTGTTTGTTGCAGCCCGTGCCGCAAATGATTTTGGCAAGGCTGATGTGCTTTGGGTTCCCGGGCAGAATAGATAAGCCAAAATAGGTAAGTCGGAATAGATAATTCTAGGCAATTCGTTTATAAGCTTCATAGAAGGGGATATGAATGTTTATACCACTACACGACGCCAACAATCTTGAGCATGTGAAGCGCCAATATGTAACGCTAGCACTCATTGCCATAAACATTCTGATCTTTCTAATCACTGCAACACCTCAAATTTCTGATGTACAGGAAGCAAACGCCATTTTCTTTTCCTATGGATTTGTGCCGGCAGTTGTAAACGATACAGCAGTATTACCCGCTGAATTCGTGGTTATCCCCGAAGCGGCCAGTTATCTGACTTATTCTTTTCTGCATGCAAATTTCATGCATGTGGCCGGTAACATGCTTTTCTTATGGGTCTTTGGCGACAATGTTGAAGATGCCATGGGGCATATCAAGTTTTTAGTTTTCTATCTTCTATGCGCTGCCGCAGGTGCGTTCGCCCATTCCATAGCAATCCCAACGTCACAGGCTCCCTTGATTGGGGCTTCTGGTGCAACTGCAGGAGTGGTTGGCGCTTATTTACTGCTTCATCCACGCGTCAAAATCTGGATATTGGCCTTGGGGCGTATCCCCTTGCGCCTGTCAGCCATGTGGGTTCTGGGTGGATGGATATTGTATCAGGTCTACAGTTTTTTTGCCTATTCAGACTCAGAAGTTTCCTGGGCTGCACATTTGGGCGGCGTGCTCGCAGGAATTGTTCTGGTTCCTTTTATGAAACGCTCAAATGTTGACCTGTTTGACAAAAACCTGCGCGATGGCGGCGCATCCGTTCCAAGCGTTAAAACACAAGAGTCTGTGGGTGAAAAACCTAAACTCAGCCGTGATTGGGGCAGACCGGAAGACCAATAGCTTCATAACCAACAGATGTGTGATTTTGTGCACTTGACTCAAACCGAAAAAATGTTGACGTAAACGGCATAGAGCGATACGCATCTGGAAATGAAATTTTTGGCTAAAATTTCATATACTCATTCTAAAGTTTCATATATACGTATGGAAAAATACAACTGGCACCGAAAGGTAATGACATGAAAATTGTTGTCCCCGTCAAACGGGTAGTAGATTACAACGTTAAAATCCGCGTTAAATCGGATGGTTCTGGCGTTGAACTTGCAAACGTCAAAATGTCCATGAACCCATTTGACG
>CALAIO010000094.1 GCA_937923355.1 uncultured Rhizobiaceae group bacterium
ATTGCTGACAGGTAAGTCCTCAGCTGTTCAAATTGGTGAAACTGAATTTTTCCTAAACGCGTATTTGCCGCCTGCAAGGATTGTTGTGATTGGTGCGGTTCACATCACGCAAGCCATGGCGCCCATCGCAAAAATGGCTGGCTATGATTTGGAAGTGATTGACCCACGCACGGCCTTTGCAACACCAGAAAGGTTTGAAGGTACGACCATTCATGCAGAATGGCCTGACGAGGTTTTAAAGGAGCGCCCCCTCGATGCATATTGCGCTATGGCTGCGGTTACGCATGATCCCAAGATTGATGATTTTCCAATTGCCGAAGCTTTACGTCAGAGCTGTTTTTACGTTGGTGCCTTGGGCAGTCGCAAGACGCACGCCAAGCGCGTTGAACGGCTCTTGGCAGAGGGCATAACACAAGAGCAAATTGACCGTATCAAAGCGCCGATTGGGCTTGATATCGGTGCAGCATCACCGCAGGAAATTGCAGTGGCAGTCATGGCGGAAATCATAGAAGCCTTTCGCAAGCGGGGGCTTGGTTGATGAAACAAAAAAACTATACGTCATCCTCGGGCTTGCCCCGAGGGTCCAGTAACCCAGCTGATACAATTCTGGATCCTCGGGGCAAGCCCGAGGATGACGAAAAACTGTCTGAGCCAAACAAATGAAGTTTGGCTCTTTCAACCTTGAAGACGCAAAAGGCGGTGTTCTGGCGCACAGTTTATCGCTTCCTGATGGCAAGCGCTTGCGTAAAGGTGTTTTGATTGATGAAGCCATAATCAACCAAATCAAGAAAGCTGGAATTGATACAATCACGCTCGCCATGCCAGAAGAGGGTGACGTTTTGGAAGATGTGGCTGCAACACAAATCGCGAAAAAACTCCAGGCGGACAATCTGGTTATTGAAGAAGCATCAACAGGACGCGTAAACCTTTTTGCATCAGCCAATGGTTTGTTTTGTGTCGATGCTGCGATCATCAATGAGATCAACAGTATCGACCCGGGCATCACGATAGCTACACTTCCGGACAATGCCCCCGTCAATAAAGGCAGGCTTGTTGCGACCATCAAGATTATTCCCTACGCGGTAAGTGCAAAAAGCCTTGATTGCGTACTCGCGTTACAACTATCTCAATCCATAAAATTATATTCTTTTTCACCTAAAAGCATTGGCATGGTCTCCACGACATTGCCTTCGCTGAAGCCATCGGTAATGGACAAGACGCGCGATAATCTGGAGCGACGTTTGGCTTTGTCTGGCAGTACAATTATCGACGAAGTCAGAGTTGAACATGATGCCAAGGCTATTTCAGACGCTATAGACCGTCTTGCGTCAAAATCCGACTTGCTCATCATATTTGGTGCGTCAGCCATAAGCGATGTTGCAGATTGTATTCCTCAAGCCATAGAGGATTCAGGTGGTAAAATTATCCGTTTCGGAATGCCAGTTGACCCAGGCAATCTGATGCTGCTGGCAGAACTTGCAAACAAACCAATCATCGGTGCACCAGGCTGCGCGCGATCGATTGCTGAAAACGGATTTGATTGGGCGCTACAAAGGCTATTGGCTGATGTAACGGTCTCCAATTCTGATCTGGCACAAATGGGCGTTGGCGGGCTTTTGATGGAAACCGGCAGTAGACCTCATCCGCGCGAGAAGAAAACATCTTCATCCAATTCAATGGCAGCAATTATTTTGGCCGCTGGTCAATCACGGCGAATGGGTGAAACCAACAAAATGACTGTCGAAGTTATGGGCAAACCCATGGTTCGGAATGTCGGCGAAGCGGTTTATAATTCTGCAATAGAAAATGTCTTGGTCATAACGGGACATCGGGCGGATGAAGTCAAAACTGCTTTGCAAGGATTAGAGATATCGGCACATCACAATCCTGATTATGAAAAGGGACTTTCTACCTCTATTGCCTGTGGGATTAAATCGCTTGCAGCAGATGTTTCGTCGTCGCTCATCTTGCTTGGTGATATGCCATTCATTACTTCTGAAATGATCAATGCTCTTGCAAAAATAGCATCTGAAAACCCTGATAACATCATCGTTGCAACACATGATGGCAAACGCGGTAATCCGGTGCTTTGGCCTCGGGCATTTTTCGATGAACTGTCTACAATTCAAGGCGATGTTGGCGCACGTCATATTATGGCGGCTAATCAGGATAGGGTAATAGAAGTAGAATTAGGCGAGGCGGCCAGTCTTGATCTGGATACTCCAGAAGCCATCAAGACTATCACCTCGCCATAAAGTTTACTCAGCTGGTTTTGCCAACACTTCATCAATATCCGCAGCGCTATGACGGTCTCTCAGTTGCGCGTTGGGCGCGCCCCAAGTGCGATTAACAATGCGACCGCGTTTAACAGCAGGACGCTCTGCAATCTCATTCGTCCATCGAAGTACATTCTTGTATTCACCTACGGAAAGGAACGTTGCAGATTCGCCGTAAAGAAGGCCTTTCACCAAGGCGCCGTACCAAGGCCAGATTGCCATATCAGCGATGGTGTAATCATCGCCGGCAAAATATGTGTTGTCTGCCAGATGTTTGTCTAAAACGTCTAACTGACGTTTGGTCTCCATGGAGAAACGGTTGATCGCATATTCAAACTTATCTGGCGCGTAAGCATAGAAATGGCCAAAGCCGCCACCAAGATAAGGCGCAGACCCCATTTGCCAGAAAAGCCAGTTAAGGCATTCTGTTCGGCCTTTATGATCTTGTGGAATAAAAGCTCCAAACTTTTCCGCCAAATACAAAAGGATCGAACCAGACTCAAACACACGTGTATCGTTCGTCGTATCAAGCAGAGCAGGGATC
>CALAIO010000095.1 GCA_937923355.1 uncultured Rhizobiaceae group bacterium
CCCTCGTATTGACCTTTTGGTAGAGCCTGCAAACCACCGCGAACCACTTCCGCCATATAGGCTGATGAGAAAAGTGCCACACCGATAAGCGCGCGGAGCAATTTGTCGAAGGTCACACCGTCCGGCAAGAATAGCGGCAACATCACAGATGACATGAAGAGCACCGTAATCAATGGAATACCGCGCCAGAACTCGATGAAGATCACCGAGAACAGACTAACTGCTGGCATGTCAGAGCGACGACCAAGCGCCAGTAGGATGCCCAATGGTAGTGCCGCAACAATACCGGTTACAGCAATCACCAAGGTCATTACAAAACCGCCCCAGCGATCTGTCTCAACTGGTTCAAGACCGAAGTCTACAGACATAACGAAAAGAACAAGTGCCAGTACGCCCATGGCAATTGCAGTAATCGTAACGGCGGGTTTGGGGTCACTTTCAGTCCCCTTCATATATGCACCCACCAAGGCGCAAATGACCAAACTCAAAATCAGGAAATCAACCCAGAATTTTAGTTCGGATGGTGCCATGATTGAATCAGGCAAAAGGAAACCGTTTAAGCTGAGGTTACCACCTGAAAGCAATACGAATGATGCGACCGGGAAAACGCCAAGCATAAAGATCAGGTTTTCACGCTTGAAGGGCACATTCGGCATCAAGAGTGGCACGAGACCGACGAAGAACATAATCAGTACAACGTTTACGCGCCATAGTTCTGCGTCCGGATAACGGCCATAGATGAAAAGCTTTAGATAAGCACCAACATATGGCCAACAAGCTGCATTCCATCCATCAGCTAACTGGCCACCTTGTGCTATTGTTGCACATGCAAGACGGTCGTCACCTGACCAAACCGCATCTGTGAAAACCCACTGGATGATGCCGGGGATAGTCAAATACAAAATATACATCGCAAAAAGCGTTAGAATTGTATTTGGAATGTTTGAGAACAGGTTCTTACGCATCCAGCCAAGCACACCAGACTCATTGATGGGTGGTGCCATGGCAGGAGCCAATTCCTGGCGGACAAAGCTAATATTATTGTTAGTTTTACTCATAACTTTTCCCCTATCGCTCAACGAGTGAATTTTTGGCGTTATACCAATTCATGAAGAGTGACGTTACCAATGAGATTGCAAGATAGGTCAACATGGTCATGCCAATGATCTCTACCGCTTGCCCTGTTTGGTTCAACGCAGTACCCGCGAACACAGCTGTCAAATCCGGATAAGCAATCGCAACCGCAAGAGACGAGTTTTTAGTCAGGTTCAAATATTGACTGGTTAGCGGCGGAATAATCACGCGCAATGCCTGAGGAATAATGTTCAGACGAAGTGTTTGTCCTGGACGAAGACCCAATGCATAAGAAGCCTCTGTCTGACCACGGTTCACCGCCAAAATACCGGCACGTACGATCTCCGCAATGAAGGCGGCCGTATAAAGTGATAGCGCCAAAATTAGAGCAATAAACTCGGGAATGACACGCATACCGCCTTTAGGTCCAAAATTACCCGCTGTAGGGTATTCAGTCGTTACAGGCTGTCCCATGATGAAATAGGCTAAAAGCGGTAGTCCGATAATTAAGCCAAGCCCTGTCCAGAAAACAGGAAAGCGTTCGCCTGTAGCCATTTGACGTTTTTTCGCCCAGCCGTTTATCACGAATGTAATAACGATCGCCAGAAGCAAAGCCCACCACATCCAATCAGAACCTTCTCCAAAAACAAATAACGGTGCAAAGAGGCCTTTCGTATTCAGGAAGCCCATAAAACCAAGATCAATGGAGTTCTTGGCGATTGGAAGCGTTGCAAGCACGCCTTTGTACCAGATGAAAATTTGTAGAAGCAGTGGAATATTCCGCATCACTTCCACATACCAATAGGCAATTTTGTTGATGACCCAGTTGTTGGAAAGACGGGCAACGCCCATGATGAAACCGATTAAGGTAGCAAAGAAAATACCAATGACTGCCAAAACCAGCGTATTTTGCAAGCCTACCCAATAAACATCCAAGAAAGATGAGCGGGCGCTGTATTCAATGAAAGGTGAGAAATTCAGACCAAAGCCTGATGCTGTGCTTAGGAAGCCAAACCCAGAGGCAATACCTGCATTTTTAAGATTGGTAGCAGCATTATCGATCATGCTCCATACAACCCAAGCCAATATCGCTATTAAAAGCACCTGAAAAACTATTGCTCTGAATTTTGGATCGTTAAGAAGCTTTACCTTGGGCTTCTCGTGACCTTGTGGCATATCGGTTACAGCCATATTCCCTCACCTGTTGCATGTTCGGAACTGCTTTTATAGCGCTCTACGAAATGCGAAAATAATAATTTTAGATTTTACGGTCTGATGCCGCATATAAAAAACAGGGCCAGTCAAATGACTGGCCCTGAATATGTATCAAATCCTTAGCGGATTGGCGGTGCGTACTGTAGACCACCTTTTGACCATAGGTCGTTCGTACCGCGAGAAATCGCTAGCGGTGTGTCTGGACCTACGTTGCGGTCGAATGTTTCCGCATAGTTACCAACTTGCTTGATGATGTTGTATGCCCAGTCGTTGCCAACACCTAGTGCTGCACCGAATTCACCTTCAACACCAAGAACACGCTTGATAGCTGGGTTTTCTGAGTTTTTCATTTCATCAGCATTTGCAGATGTAATACCAAGCTCTTCAGCGTTTACCATTGCAAAGTGTGTCCACTTAACAAGGTTGAACCACTGATCATCACCTTGACGTACAACTGGACCTAGAGGCTCTTTAGAAATGATTTCTGGAAGAACTGTGTGGTCAGCAGGATTTGTAAGCTTCAAGCGCTGAGCATAAAGACCTGATTGGTCAGTTGTGTATACATCACAACGGCCAGCGTCATATGCAGCTACAACTTCGTCAGCTTTTTCGAATGCAACAATTTCATACTCAAGCTTGTTAGCTGTGAAATAGTCAGCAACGTTAAGTTCTGTTGTTGTACCAGTGTTAGTACATACAGATGCACCTGAAAGTTCAAGAGCAGACTTAACACCAAGGTCTTTGCGAACCATGAAGCCCTGACCGTCGTAGTAGTTTACGCCAGCGAAGTTTAGACCCAATGTGGTGTCGCGTGTTGCTGTCCAAGTTGTGTTACGTGAAAGAACATCAATCTCACCAGACTGAAGCGCTGTAAAACGCTCTTTAGCTGAAAGTGGTGTGTATTTCACTTTTGATGCATCACCGAATACTGCAGCAGCTACACCGCGGCAAAGATCAACGTCGATACCTGTCCAGTTACCAGCAGAGTCAGGGTTAGAGAAACCAGGAAGACCCTGGCTCACGCCACACTGTACAAAGCCTTTTGCTTTTACATCATCAAGAGTTGCAGCAGATGCACTAAGTGCAGATACGCTCAATGCAACTACGCCTAGCGTAGATACGATAGTTTTTTTCATAGAAAACAGCCTTTTCTGTTACCCATTTAGTTTCCTCCCGCAGCGTGAATGCTGTGGGCCGATTAAGTTGGTTCCGTTCCGAGTTT
>CALAIO010000096.1 GCA_937923355.1 uncultured Rhizobiaceae group bacterium
AAGTCCATGCGCTGGGGAGCGAGTTCTTCTGACAGCGGGTCTCTAAAATGGGTGCGTCCTTTGCAATCTATTCTTTGTCTCTTTGGTCCTGAAACTGAAGAGATGGAAGTCGTCTCGTTTGAAGTAGATGGCATCAAATCAGGTCGTTCTACGCGTGGTCACAGATTTATGGCGCCAGCAGAATTTGAAGTGCAACGCTTTGATGATTATGCAGCGAAACTTGAAAAAGCATTTGTCATGCTGGACGCTGAAACGCGTAAGGAAACAATCGAGACAGAAGCCAAAAACCTCGCCTTCGCACAAGGGTTGGAACTGGTTGATGATCCTAAGCTTCTGGAAGAAGTTTCTGGGCTGGTTGAATGGCCAGTTGTTTTAATGGGTGAATTTGATCAAGAGTTTCTGGATATTCCAGGCGAAGTCATTCAGTTAACCATCCGTGAAAACCAGAAGTGTTTTGTGATTTCTAATCCTGCCGAGAAAAAGCTGACCAACAAGTTCTTCCTCGTTTCAAACATTCAGCCAAAAGATGGTGGCGCTGAAGTTGTGCGCGGCAATGGCAAAGTTGTAAACGCCAGACTATCAGACGCCAAATTTTTCTGGGAAAGTGATCTGCATCAGATAAATTCAGATGAAGGTTTTGATCCGTGGATTAAAAAACTGGACGCAGTTACCTTCCACGCCAAACTTGGAACGCAAGGTGAGCGTGTGAAAAGAATTTTTGCCTTGTCGGAAGAGCTGGCTCCAATCGTGGGCGCGGATGTTGAAATGGCAAAACAGGCTGCAGCACTTTGTAAAGCGGACTTGAATTCAGCAATGGTCTATGAGTTCCCGGAAGTACAAGGTTTGATGGGGCGTTATTATGCAGAACGCACAGATAAACCCAACGCTGTTGCTATAGCTATCCAAGAACACTACTCACCACTTGGCCCATCAGACGATGTGCCAAGTGATCCCGTAGCTGTCACAGTGGCACTCGCCGATAAACTCGACACGCTCATCGGCTTCTGGGCAATTGATGAAAAGCCAACGGGTTCGAAAGATCCTTACGCACTAAGACGCGCGGCTTTGGGTGTTATTCGTTTGGTGTTGGAAAACGAAGTACGCTTACCATTACTGTCAAAGGCAAATGCTGACCTCCTTTCATTCTTCCACGATCGATTGAAAGTTTATCTGCGCGATAAAGGCATTCGTCATGATTTGATTGATGCAGTTATTACGCCAGAGTCTGATGATCTACTCATCATCTCGCGCAAGGCTGAAGCCTTGCAGAAGCTCGTTGATTCAGAAGATGGCCAAAACCTCTTGGCAGGCTACAAACGCGCAGCTAATATTCTGGCAGCTGAAGAGAAGAAGGGGACTTCCATTGCGAACGAAGTTTCGGACGATCTTCTAAAAGTTGAACCGGAAAAAGCACTTAATTCTGCAATAGATACTGCCTCGCAAAGTGCTGCAAAAGCCGTCGCCAGCGAAGATTTTGAAGGAGCAATGTCAGCGCTCGCAACACTACGCGCAACGGTTGACGCTTTCTTTGATGATGTGCTTGTAAACGACGAAGATGAAAATGTGCGCGCCAACCGCCTTGCACTTCTCACACGCATTAGAACAGCAACACAAACGGTTGCGGATTTCAGCAAGATAAATGGATAATCTCAATCGTCATCCTCGTCCTTGAGGCGAGGATCCAGAATGCCTAATATTCGTTAGAAGACCGGATACTCGGGTCAAGCCCGATCATGACGTATGTAAAAAGGAAAAATAATATGAAAACCTGGAACCTATACCTATCAGGCGAAATTCATACGGATTGGCGTGATCAGATTGAGGCTGGTTGTAAGGCGGCCGGACTTCCTGTTTCCTTTTCTGCACCGGTTACACATCACGAAGCATCAGACGATTGTGGTGTTGCAATTTTGGGGGAAGAGCCAAACAAATATTGGCATGACCGTAAGGGCGCGCAAATAAACGCAATTCGTACGCGCACCTTAATTCAGGAAGCAGACATTGTGATCGTGCGTTTTGGTGATAAATACAAACAATGGAACGCAGCCTTTGATGCAGGTTTTGCCTCAGCACTCGGCAAGCCCTCCATCATCATGCACCAACCGGAACATGACCATCCCCTCAAAGAAGTGGATGCCTCAGCACTGGCCGTGGCGCAGACTGCTGAGGAGATCGTGGATATCCTTAGCTACGTCATCAAAGGCGAGTTAAAGGGCTATACCGAATAGGCCTGCAACACTTCGTTAACGCTAATCCAAGCTATTCATGAATAATCTGCTTTCATTCAGAATTATAAAACCTCTTTAGATTATTTTCATTTCAGTTAGTTTTTTTGTGTGGGGCAGGGGAAAGCTGGAATGAATAAGAAGCCAGAATTCGTAGGTGATGCGATAGAGTTGGATGAAAACGATCACGTGTTTGGTCGTTACAATGACTATATCCTGAGACCCGTTTATCAACCTATTTACACCGTTACAGATGGCAAGACCGCTAAGCTTAGCGGCTATGAAGGCCTTGTGCGGTCTCATTTGGGTGATGAAACAATTCCACCAGAAGATTTTTTCAAAATTGTTGCCAAGCGAGACGCTCTTTTCATTGAATGTCTTTGTGTAGCCTTGCATATACGCGGCTACAAAAAAGCAAACATTATGGATGCAAGTCTTTTTGTAAACGTGAACGTTGCCAATTATCATACGGTCGAAGAAGTTGAACGCGAATTCTTTTACACGTTTTCACAACTTGCAAAATACGGCATGAGGCGAAATGATATCGTCTTTGAAATTCTCGAGACCGAGGTTACAAATCCTGAAATTCTTTTGCGTCTTTGTAATCTGATCAAGACAAACGGTTACCGGTTTGCGCTGGATGACTTCGGTACAAGGCATTCAAATGTTGAGCGTTATATCTCTGTCAGCCCCGACATTATCAAGCTTGATAGAAGTCTGTTTCTAACCGCGATGAAAACACCTGAAACAGGAAAGCTTTTAAAATCACTTATCGCCGCCTTTCAGGAAAATGGCGTAAAGGTTTTAATGGAAGGTGTTGAAACAACTGATGAGATGCTCTTCTCATCTGAAATGGCTGTCGACATGTTACAAGGCTTTTATCTTGGAAAGCCGCAACCTGAAGTTTCGCAAGTTGAAAAAACTATCAAATTGCCACAACCATCTTCAAAAAAATCAGCAGCGGGCTAAAGGCTTTTATTTCTCACGCGCGACTGCACGCCA
>CALAIO010000097.1 GCA_937923355.1 uncultured Rhizobiaceae group bacterium
TTGGGGAAATTTTGGTAAAATGTCCCATTTTGCGGCCTGCTCTGGTCTCTGCTTTGCCATAGAGATGTAGTAAAGTGTCACTATCCTTGAGAATTTCAGGGCATTTATCGACATCATCCCCAATCAAATTTTCCATTACACAGTCACTATGGCGTTCAGGATTGCCCAGTGGAAGTCCAGTAACTGCGCGTATGTGCTGTTCAAACTGGGATATGATACAGGCGGCTTCTGTCCAGTGTCCTGAATTATGAACACGTGGTGCAAATTCATTGACCATCAGATCTCCATCCGGATTTACGAAAAACTCAATGCCCATCACACCAACATAATCCAGTTCGGTAAGTGTTTTATGCGCAATTTCTATTGCCAGTTTCTCAGTGTCTTCCGTAATCCTAGCAGGCACCGTTGAAGTATGAAGAATGCCATCAAGGTGAACATTTTCAGCGATGTCGAAGGTTTGGATTTTGCCATTAATTGAACGTGCAGCAATGATTGATATTTCACGGTCAAACTCGATAAAGCTTTCCAGAATACAAGGGGCTTCCTGACTTAGTTTCTTGGCTTCTGCAACGGTTTCCAGCTGGGTGCTGTCAACACGGCATTGTCCCTTGCCGTCATAACCAAAACGTCTTGTTTTCAAAATGCCTTTGCCACCAGACTCTTTCAAACCTTTGTCCAGCATGTTTGGCAGGATGATATCAAACCAAGGGGCTGTTTTAATGCCAAGATTATTAAAAAATGATTTTTCAGTCACCCGGTCCTGACTAATTGCAAGAGCCTTGGTGTTGGGATGGATTTGCGTATTAGCAGCAAGATTATCAAAGGCTGTCACTGGAACGTTTTCAAATTCGTACGTGATGACTTTTGTTAGGCTTGCGAGCTTTTCCAGTGCTGCCGGATCATCATAGGCTGCAACAATGTGTTCGGCTGAAAACTCAAAAGCTGGCGAGTTTTTTTGCGGGTCGAGAATTACGGTTTTAAACCCAAGTTTGCCTGCGGAAATTGCAAGCATTCTGGCTAACTGGCCACCACCAACAATGCCTATCTTGTCACCGGGTATTAGCATTTTACTATTCTCCATCGACGGGTTTTAAAGCAACGCTTTCAGTTTGTGCATTGCGATATTTATCAAGGCGCTTTGCAAGCTGGTTGTCATTTAAAGCCAGAATAGAAGCTGCAAAAAGCGCTGCATTTTTTGCTCCAGGAGTGCCTATGGCAAGAGTTCCGACGGGAATGCCTGCAGGCATTTGGACAATTGATAATAAGCTGTCCTGACCCGATAAGGCTTTTGATTGAACTGGTACACCTAATACAGGTAGTGGGGTCATGGATGCTGCCATGCCCGGTAAATGTGCTGCTCCACCTGCGCCTGCTATAATGACCTTGAAGCCTTCATCTTTTGCGCCTTTCGCAAAATCGACAAGACGCTCAGGAGTACGGTGAGCGGAAACGATGCGTGCATCATTTGTGATGCCTAATTCATCCAGTATTTCCACGGCATTTTTCATGGTCTCCCAATCAGATTGGCTGCCCATAATGATGGCTACATCACATTGTTTTGTTGTCATTTTCTTATCCGTAAACAAGTCGGCCTCAAGGCCATTTGGCGAAAGTGAAGCGCAGTCTTTAGCATCATCACAACCAAATGTGAAATGCAGATGTTATTTTCAACTTAATAAAGTTTTAACGCTATTCACAAGCATGGGGAACAGAATTCGACAAATCAAAAAATTTGTGTTCAACTTGATTCACCCGAAATGCGAGCAGGGACATTCGTTTAGCTTAAGAGGAGGGCAAACATGCCAGTTGAATCTCATATTGATTCTTTGAAAATGCGTCATCAGGAGTTGGATCATCAACTCGAAGAGATGAAAGTTGCAACCAGTGTAGATCATACAGAGTTGCGAAATTTAAAACAAAAGAAATTAGCTATTAAAGACAAGATTGAACGTCTGAAATCCCAAAAATTGAATTAATTAAATCTAGCCTCGTTTTCTCAAAAGAATTCGGGGCTTGTATTTTATTATAATCCTGCGCATTCAATATCTGATGCGAAAGGATTATGGCCTATGGCAAATGACACAAATACAGAAGAACTAAACCGCTGCAGGCTAATTCTGACTGCGAATGCCAAGTCGGTAAAATCTGAGCAATTGATTTTGACTGCCTCAGCAGGGGATGTCGCAAGCGTAATTTTATATTCTGCTGGTGTGGAAGCGCATGAATTTGAACGCTACTGCAAGGATGTAACGCCACGCCTGCAAGAGGCTGATTGTGCTGTTTTGATTGCTGATGATACCCAAGCTTTTGGGCGCAGTGGTGCGGATGGCTTTTTCGTAGAAAAAGAAAAACCTAATCTGGAAGATATGATTGCCCGCTTTTCGCCACAGAATATTGTAGGATGTAGCAATATTAAAGCACGTCATAATGCTTTGGAGATTGGTGAGTTAAAACCTGATTTCGTATTTTTTGGCAAATTGGCAGGGGATATCAAACCGGACGCTCATCCCAAAAATATTGCGCTTGCAGAATGGTGGGCTGAGTTGGTTGAAATACCTGGCATTGTCATGGGTGGAAGTGATTTGAATAGCATTATCGATGTGGCATTAACTGGTATTGATTTTGTAGCGCTTGAGCAGGCGGTTTTTGCGCAAGGCAAACCAGATGAAAATGTTGTGGCAGCGAACGCATTGCTGGATAAACATGCGCCGTTGCTCGATGAGGAAGATGAATGAAGCTAAGCGTTTTAAAGATTGCTGCCTTGGTAGTTCTGGCGTTTTCTTCGCATGCACTCTCAAACGAGGCTGCGCCTGCTGAGAATGACCAACCCATTAATGAAGAGCTTTTGCAAAAACGCTTGTCTGGTGATTTTACAGAAGAACAAAAAACACCAGACTTTGCCTATGCAGCTTTTCAAAGAGGGCAATATTTAACCGCTTTTCAAATCGCGCTTCCCTTGGCTGAGAAAGGCGATGCGGCGGCTCAAACCTTGATTGCAGAGCTTTATGAACAGGGTTTTGGTATTGCACAAGATACCATGGAAGCTGCAAAATGGTATGAGATTGCAGCAAAATCGGGCAATCGCGAAGCACAGTTTGCCTATGCTCTTAAACTTTTAAAAGGCGCTGATGTTCCTCAAAATAAGGGAGAGGGCATTGCGATGATGAAAAAGGCTGCAGAGGCCGGGCATCCTATCGCTATGTTTAATCATGCCAATCAAATCGTTGCAGATCGCCCAACAAGTGCAGGCTACCGTTTGGCATTGCCATTTTATGAAAAAGCGGCTGAAAACCGTTTGGCAGATGCCTATTACGCACTTTCAGTAATTTATAAGGAAGGTCTTACAACGGGCATTCAGGATCCAAAAAAAGCGCGTGAATGGCTCGAGAAAGCAGCACGTGCCGGAGTTGATACTGCTCAGATTGAATTGGGTATTGCTCTCATCAATGGAACGGATGGACCTAAAGATCCCGAAGCAGGGTTTAGAGTGCTGAATACGGCTGCCCTCGCTGGAAATGTGATTGCTCAAAACCGTGTTGCCCATATGTATTTAAATGGAATTGGTGTTGACCCATCAAACGTGGAAGCGGCCAAATGGCATATTCTTGCTCGGCGTGCGGGTCGCTTTGACATTACGCTTGATCAGTTTATGGAAACGCTCGATGCTGAGACGCGCCAAAAGGCACTGGAGCAAGCTAATCGCTGGCCTGGTGTTTGAAGCTCTTCCATCCCTATCATTATGCACGCTTAACCTATCCGGATATTTCTTGCTTGCACTAGGTCTAGATTTGTGGTCAACCGACCATACTTCAACACGACTAACTATTGGAGATGGTCTTTTTATCTGACCATTTGGATTGCACATGAGAATCAACGGTAATGAAATCAAACCCGGTAATGTTATTGAGCACAAAAATTCACTTTGGGTTGCAGTTAAAACCAATGCGGTAAAGCCTGGTAAAGGCGGCGCTTTTAATCAGGTTGAAATGAAAAACCTGTTTGATGGCTCCAAGCATAATGAACGTTTCCGCGCAACTGAGAACGTTGAAAAGGTTCGTCTTGAGCAAAAGGATTACACTTATCTCTATGCTGAAGGTGAGATGTTGGTATTCATGGATAGTGAAACATATGAGCAACTTGAACTTCAGAAAGATTTTGTTGGTGAGCGTTCGGCTTTCTTGCAAGACGGAATGAAAGTCACGGTTGAAAGCCACGAAGAGCGTCCGATTGGTATTAAGTTGCCTGACTATGTAACGTTGGAAATTGCCGAGGCTGACCCGGTTGTGAAAGGTCAGACAGTATCTTCATCCTACAAACCTGCGGTTATGGAAAATGGCGTGAAAGTAATGGTGCCACCGTTCATCGATGCTGGTGAAAAAATTGTGGTTGATACCAACGAAATTATTTATATCCGCCGCGCTGAATCTTAAAATCT
>CALAIO010000098.1 GCA_937923355.1 uncultured Rhizobiaceae group bacterium
AGCGACATGCGCTATACGACAAAAGATAAGGTCGCACTTCGCTTCCATCTACATCCCGATATCAAGGCATCACTTTCAGCAAGCGGTGAAACATGCCTGCTTGAAACCCGCGAAGGTGAGCGCATCCAAAGGTGGCGTCACGCAATTAACGCGTGCCATGGCTGAAGCCTGGTCAAAAGACGGCATTACAACAAACGCTATTGCGCCGGGTTTCTTCCCAACAGAACTAACAGCTGCGGTCTTTGACGATGATAAGATGTCTGCACATCACGCAAGCATGACCTGTGTAGGACGTAATGGCGAATTGGCAGACCTTGCCGGCCCTGCAATATTCCTGGCTTCAGATGCTTCAGGATATGTGACAGGTCAGGTTCTACCCGTGGACGGAGGATATACCGCAAAATGAAGGCGCTCGTTTATACAGACACCATGAAAACAGAATTCCGCGAGGAAGCTGATCCACAAGCCCTTGAGGGCGAAGTCGTTGTTGATCTCACCCATTGCGGCATCTGTGGTTCAGACATGCACGCATGGCACGGGCACGACGCAAGACGCGTTCCACCGCTTATTTTAGGGCATGAAGCCGTTGGCATACCACGTACCGGTAAGTTCGAAGGCAAACGCGTTGCAATTAATCCTTTAATGACATGCGGCACTTGCCTGCCCTGCACATCTGGCAGCGAACACCTTTGCGAAAAACGTGAACTCATCGGCATGCGTGTTCCAGGAGCCTTTGCACAAGCAGTGGCCATCAAGGAAAAAAACATCTTCGAAATCCCGGATCACCTATCTTTTGACCAGGCAGCTTTAGCTGAACCGCTTGCCGTATGTGTGCATTCTGTTCACATTGGCATGGAACGTTTGAAAAAACCTGCAAGCGAATCCTCAGCCATTATACTTGGCGGTGGCGCAATTGGCCTGCTTTGTGCGCTTGTTCTTCAAAACCAGGGCATTACCAATCTTTGGATTGGTGAGACAAACCCGCTACGAAGGGAAATGCTGGCAAAAGTCTTGAAAGCTAAACCCTACGACCCAATCAACGAAAAGCCTGGGATTGACCATGCAGACCTTATTCTAGACTGCGTAGGCTCAGGCCACACCAGAAAAGCAGCCTCAGAACTTGCCCTACCCGGCGGCACAATCGTGCATGTAGGTCTGCAAGACAGCAACGAAGGCTTGGACACAAGGCGCATCACACTTCAGGAAATAGCCTTCATCGGAACCTATTGTTACACCAATAAGGATTTCCAGGAAGCCCTTGATTTACTGGCTGATGGTAAAGTTACAAGGGATGGATGGTCAGAAATCAGACCTTTGAAAGAAGGCATTCAAGGATTTGAAGAAATCCATAATGGAACGGCTCCACCAAAAATAATTTTGGAAATCTAGGACTAAATCCAACGTTTTAGAGTTACTAATATCGTCTTTGCAGCAAACGAAAGCTAGATAAAAACCCATTGAATTTAACAACGATTTTGCAACGAAATAATTTACTAATTCTACATTAATTATTCTTAAAATTGCACCACCATTACGCCCAAGGTGCTGAAAATGATAAGTTCTTCAATTCATAAAAAACTGACCATATTGGTTTTAATTCTCTTAATCCCAATAGCAGCATTCATATACATCGAAGAAAAAAACACTCGAAAAGAGCTGGCGCAAATCCAGACTGGTATTGCTGGATTGAACTTTATCGAAATGATTTGGTTAAAATCCGAGCAAGTTAATAAAACATCGGCCGTTACAACCAAGCCGCAACAATCACCGCTTGAAGCCTATTTCGCCAAAGTTAATGTTGAACCTGCAATGCAGGAAAAAATGACAAAACGCTGGGAAAGCTTAAGCGATGACACTGCAAAAACAACGAAACGCTTGTTATCCGCCCAACAGTTAATCACTGACATTACAAATACATCTCAAGTTATTGGCTTGATTTCCAAAACCAGCCCTGAATATGCACTGATTGCTTATGATCGCCTGCCAGAATTATCATACCGCATAGAAACCCTTATGCGATTGAGCGAACGCCTTAACGTAAAAGCCGAGCTAAAACAGCCAGATGTTATGGGTTTTCTTGTAAACGCGGGCCAATTCAAGGCAATTTCTGACTATATCTCAAGAAACTCACGTCGTGAAATGATTGAATACGGCAGTTCTTCAAAAGCTGTCATAAATGACATCGGACAGCAGTTCAGAAAACAAAATGGCAAATTTCAAAGTGCAGCAGTTAAGGTTACACGTGCAATTCAGAAATATTTAAGCGGGCCAAAATTCGATTTAGCACCCCTTCTGGAAAATGAAAAAACTTTTGATGCTGTCATTTCCAATTATTGGCGCGAAATCAACAAAGCCTTTACCAGCAATGTTTTAGCCAAACAAAGCGCCTTGAAAGCGCTATACCAAAAAGCTGTCATGTTCATAGCTTTGTTGCTCACTGCACTCATCTCAATTGTGTGGTTCCTCAGAAAGTCAATTTTGACACAGGCAAATGCACTGGAAGTAAACTCTCGCAAGATAGAAGAGCAAAACAATACGCTGATTGAGCGTGAGGCAGAACTTAACAAAGCAATGAAATCTGCCGAAAGCGCGGAGCGTGCCAAGTCTGAATTCCTTGCAAACATGTCTCATGAAATCAGAACCCCCATGAACGGCGTCATGGGAATGGCAGAACTCTTAAACACAACAGAACTCGATCCAAAACAGAAAATGTTCACTGAAGTCATTGTAAAGTCAGGCGCTTCCCTGCTGACAATTATCAACGACATTCTGGATTTTTCTAAAATTGATGCAGGTCAATTGGAACTGGACCCCGCACCTTTTGAGCTAGCAAGCGCGATTGAAGATGTAGCAACGCTCGTTTCAACAAAGGTTGCAGAAAAAGATTTGGAACTCATTTTAAGAATTGATCCGAACCTGCCAAAAATGTTGGTTGGCGATGTTGGCCGCCTACGTCAAATTGTAACAAACCTGCTTGGTAATGCAGTTAAGTTCACCGAAAAAGGTCATGTTTTTGTAAATGTGGAGGCTCAGACCTCATCAATCAAAGATAACTCAATAGTAGAACTTAAAATTTCTGTTGAAGACACTGGCATTGGTATTGAAGAAGATCAGATTCAAAAAGTATTCTCAAAATTCAGTCAGGTAGATGCTTCAGCTACACGCAAACACGAAGGCACAGGTCTTGGCTTATCCATTTCATCATCATTGGTTAACTTGATGGGTGGTGAAATTGGCCTTGAGAGTAAGCTTGGGCAAGGCTCGACTTTCTGGTTCACCATCAAACTGCCTATCCATGGCGAAGCTATACCGCAGCGTATTATTCCTGGTGATATGAGTGGCGCACACATTCTAATTATCGACGATAATAGCGTAAATCGTTCTATCCTTACTGAGCAGATGACTTCATGGCATTTTGATAGTGCTGCAGCTAGTAATGGTCCAGAAGGCTTGAAAGTAATGCGCACTGCCATCCAGAATGGGATTAACATTGATCTTGTCATCCTAGATTTCCAGATGCCAAACATGAGTGGCCTTGATGTTCTTAGAGAAATGCGGAATGACCCTGTTTTGCATAACATTCCCGTTGTAATGCTCACCTCAGTCGATAGCACGCAAACAACTCAAGAACTTGCAAAACTGGGTATTGAAGCAAATCTAACAAAACCTGCTCGTGCATCACTGCTGTTGAATACTATTCTACAGGTTCTTGCCACGAAAACAGCAAGAGAACAGACAGCTATAGCAAATCCCGCCAAGCATGAGATAATACAAAATTCTGAAACGAAAAAAGTTACACCATCTGAAACGATTCAAAAAATTGCACCTGCAAAAAGTCTGGACATACTTGTTGCGGAAGACAATGAAGTCAACCAGATACTCTTCAATCAAATTCTGGAAGAAACCAAGCTTGATTATAAAATTGTGGAAAATGGTCGTCTTGCCTTTGCTAATTATAAAGTTCAACAACCCAGACTAATTCTTATGGATGTCTCCATGCCAGAAATGAATGGC
>CALAIO010000099.1 GCA_937923355.1 uncultured Rhizobiaceae group bacterium
GACGCACCCATTTGCGCAACTTCGCCCTGCCCCATAATAATTACCCGATCAGCCATGGCAAAAGCCTCTGACTGTGAGTGCGTCACATAGACAAAGGTAATACCAAGTTCACGCTGAAGCCGCGTAAGCACTTGTTGCATACGAATAACCAAATGAGCATCAAGTGCAGACAAGGGTTCATCAAGTAACAGAAGCTCAGGCTCCGTTACAAGCGCACGCGCAAGCGCCACACGTTGACGTTGACCTCCTGAAAGCTGAGAGATATCGCGGTCTGCAAACTCAGCAATTTCCATTTTGCCAAGCCATTCATCTGCTTTCATACGCCGTGCGCTTGCATCCATACCATGCATTTTCAGGCCAAATTCAACATTCTGACGAACGTTTAAAAATGGGAAGAGTGCAAGCGACTGCCAAACTAACGGGGTATCACGTTCATTCGGTTTAAGCTCATTGACGCGTTGTCCATTGATGCGGATTTCACCCTCATCAGGTTGTTCCAAGCCAGCCAGCATTCGCAAGCTTGTTGTCTTGCCACAACCAGATGGTCCCATGATTGCGATGAACTCACCACGCTGAATTTCAAAACTAACATCTTTGACAGCTGTAAAATCGCCGAAGCATTTTGTGACATTCTCAAATTCAACAAGAGGCTTACTCATACCGCTTTACTTTCTTTATTCGATTTAGCCATGAAGAAAATCTGCGCTGCGATTACCAACGTCATAGAGGTTAGGAATACAAAGCTGCCAATGGCATTTACACGCGGGTCAATATTGCCCTGGACAATTTCCAGAATAACAACAGGGATCGTTTTGTTTAACCCAGACACAAACCACGCCACAGCAAATTCATCAAAGGACACCGCAGCCGTCAGACATAATGCGGAGATGATTGCGGGCATTGCAAACGGGACAATCACGTGCCGCATGGCGCCCCATTCATCAGCACCCAGGTTCCATGCCGCAGCTTCCAGACTTTCATCCATTTGTGACAAACGAAGGCGTATAATCGCCATGGCAAAAGGTGCTGTTAAAACAGTATGCGCGATTATAATTGACCACACTTGCCCAGACGCACCAATGCGCGATAACCACGCGAGCATGGCAAGCGCCATAATGATAAGCGGAATAGTCGGTGGTAAAAGAGCCAGTGCCAAATAGGCACCTTTAAAACGGAAGTTATACCTGAAATCCGTATAAGCTGTACAAAATCCAATGATGGTCGCCAGCACTGCTGAACAGATAGATACAATTAAACTTGTGCCAGCCGCTTCCCAAACTTCCGGGTCAGATAATACTGCTGAGTACCACTGCAAAGAAAATTCTCCCAGTGGAATGGTAGGGAAACGTTGTGAGTTGAACGAGAATACAACACTGGCTGCAATGGGCGAAAACACGAAAATAAACACCAACCCAAGGTAAACCCACAAAGACCATTTTAGCGTCTTATCCATCAGCCCCTACCTTTCTTGGCATAGGCTGCGTAAATCGCAGCAAAAGCAACCGTGAATAGCGTGATCATCATCGTGATGGCAACAACTGCTGCACGTGGCCATTGCTGACCAGATTTGGTTTGGTCAATAATCAGGATTGGCAAGGTTGGCGGTTTTGAACCACCTAAATAATAAGGCGCAACAAAATCACCAAAGGATAAAATAAAGCAGAACACGGCGCCGATGATGAGGCCGACTTTTGCAAGAGGAACCACTACCGTGAAGACCGTTCGCAAGCGACCGCATCCCAGATTGTGCGCAGCCTCAACCAAAGAACGATCAACTTGCGCCAGCGATATGGTTTGCAGAATAATAACCAATGGCAGGGTGAGCGTCATATAGCCAATCATCGTACCAAATTTTGTGTTTAACATCGTGTAGGGCCCAAGGCCTACATACCCAATCAATGCGTTCACAACACCAGTTTCAGCCAGGATGACATACCAGGAAAATGTGCGAACCAAATAACTTGTAAAGAATGGAATGATTAGAAGAAAAATTGCCCATCGCCGCACTATTGGCGAAACTTTAAAAGCTAAAGCATAGCTTGCGGGGAAGGCTATCAGCGTACATACAATTGTTGCAGTCGTCGCCATACCAAGGGTCAGAAAATAACTATCCCAAAAATAGTTTCGGCCAAACATTTTGACCCAGTTCTTCATCTCAAAGGCTTCAATCATGCGGTAGTTTTTCACAAGGAAAAACGACATCGCCACCATAACAGCGAGTGGCCCTATGAAGAATAAAAATTGCCAGACAATAATAGGCAATCGCCAAGTCAACTTATAAGCAGACCAGGATGATTTTTGTCTATGCGAATTTGATTGTGTAATCGACATAAGGCCGCCATACAGATTTCCCCCTGCATAAAATGCAGAGGGAAAAGGTTTTCAAAAAAGCTAATTAAGCGTTTTTATATTCTGACCAGAAATCATTCCAATCTTCCAAAGACTGTTGCTTCGGAATATCGCGGTAATGAATACGACCTTCTTTAATCAAAGTAATCGGATCGTTAGCCATGCCATCAATCTGGCCTGTGCGTTCCGCTTCTTTCTTATCAACTTCAATCAGTTTAGCACGACCACCTTTGGTGATTGCAAAGCCTGGGTAAGCTGCCATTTGTGCAGACTTCACCTGACCCTCAGGTGTTAGCATATGCTGGATGAACTTTTTAACTTCATCTGCCTTGTCTGTATCCTTGCCGATACAATAACTTTCTGTCCACTGGATACCACCTTCTTTTGGCACCACAGAAGCAACTGGCGCGCCATCTTTTTCAAGCACTCCCGTAATCCAGTCACCGATACCAACCATGGCTTGCATTTCACCATTTTTAAGCGAGTTGAACGTGCCACCATAATCAAAGAAACCGCCAACCTGCGGACGCAAGCTCATGGCTGTTTCCTGAACCTTGGACCATTTTGCATCATCCAGATCCCAGAGGCCTGAACCGTTCCCATCATAAAGGCTCATCATACCCAGTGAAGGTAGGTGCCAATCAAAGTGACCGACTTTACCCTTGAGGCTTTCTTTCCAAAAACTTGAATAGCTGGATGCTTCTTCAGCGGTTACTGCGTTCTTGTTGTATGAAACACCAAGATGACCACAGCGTACCATCACAGAGTGAAGCTTGCCATCTGCCCAGTGACCCGGGAATTGTTTGAAGTCTTCATGCAGCATGTCATCAAAATTATAATCTGCTGCGTTTAACTCTTGAATATATCCTGCTGCATTCAGCTGCTGAACAAACTCACCATCTGATAAGATAATGTCATATGTTCCTGGAGGAGACTGAGCAATTAGAGCCAACATGTTGTCACCACCAGCGTAATACTTCGGCTTGAACTTCACATTGTTAGCCGCTTCATATTCGCCCACAATATCTGGCTCGCCATGACCATACCAAGCAAGCATATTAATTTCCGTGGTTTGCGCCCATGTGCGATTTACAAAAGGCATAGAAAGTGCGGCAGCACCTGAATATTTCAATAACTCACGACGTGTAGGTGAAATCAGGCCTTGAGACCTTTTACTTTTTTTCATTTAATCTTCTCCCGTTCATACATTTTATCTCCAGCATTAACGTATCGTGG
>CALAIO010000100.1 GCA_937923355.1 uncultured Rhizobiaceae group bacterium
TTTGTAAGATCTAATGATACGGCCATAAAAAGCATTTAGCACGGTGTGATACTTAAATCACCCGTGCTTTTAAAATTTCTGAACTGTAAGTTTCTTAGCTACAGCTGTTAATCTCTTTAAGAGAAGCTGTAACACCAGAGAGCGAATATGCGTAGCTGGTTACAGTACCGCGGCGTGACTGACCGGATACCGACATTGCACGTCCAGCTTGCATTGCTGCAACGACAGTTGGTTCTTCAGCTGGATTTTCCATCCAGGCATTGCCGCCTTTGGTAAACATAGCGAAGTTCTTACCATCAATCGTAAGCGTTACTTTTGAACCGTCTTTAAATGGATAACCCACTGTAAACTGCGGTTCAAATGTTGTGCTTTGACCAGGATGCTTAGCGAGCATGAAAAATACATCGCCATGGTCGCGATCTGCCGGCTTTTTATCCGTTGGAATAGAAAGCACATAACAAATTTTGCCATTGCCAGTTGTATGTGTGTATGCACCCCACGCGTTATGCTGTTTGATGCGTGTTGGCGCTTGTGCCTGCGCGTAAATTGGAAGGGATGTGCTGATTAATACCCCTGCGAAGGCTAATCCCAGAATTTTTTTCACATTCATTCTCTTATACCAGTCCTGTTACCGTATCTTACTGATGCCACTCATGCTTGAAGCAAAGTCGAGGCTATATTCAGTTATTCAGGTTTAAAATGCGTTAACATTGGTTAGCAATTCATAAACAAAATGAAGAAAACTCTCTGTTTCTCGTTCACTTTTTGAAAATCAACCTGATTAACCAAAGATTATGAAACCATTGCTCAAAATCAAGGCAGGAATCAGACATTTTCTTCACAATCTCAAGAAATATTACAAAATATTTGATCGCCCTATGGAAGTCGTTGAGCGCCTGAATATTGTTTTTTGCCGTGAACATGCGGACGTAACAGCTCTTTTGGTCCACCAGCCGCGATTGGGCGCTCGGCAAATCGACCCAAAGAGTGCATTCGGTCATACATCACAATTGCGCCAGCCATTGCCACATTGATGCAAAAATTCATCGGGATTTTGACCGTAAACTCACATCGCTCAATCATGGCTGGTGAAAGCGAACCGCCCTCGGGACCCAAAACATAAGCAGCTTTTGGCGGATGTCTGAAACTTGGAAGTTCAATCGCATCTGGCGTCAGTTCAACACCGACCAAACGACAATCATCGGGCAAGCGCATTTCTTCGACCGTATCATAAGAGTACCATGGCAGATGATCCCGCGATTTTGTGGTGTCAGACCCGGGCTTTCCAATCGCCTGTGTTGGCGCAACGGTAAAAATAAAACTCGCGCCAAACCCGTGACCTGAGCGTGCAAGATTACCAAAATTTAGAGGCTTGGAAATTCCCTCAACCCCGATACCAAAATATCCACGCATGATAAAAACTTTTCATGATTGCATTGCTAAGGGAGGATTTACGGAATCAAACCAGATAAGTCTATATCTGATTACAAAATAGCTATTGCGACGAGGCTTCCGCTTCAAGCGCCTTTTTGGCAGCGGCGCGGTGCGCGTCTGTGATATTTCCGCTAATCGCCGTAAACGCCACAGTCAAAACCGTCAAATCATCGGTCAGACCAAACCCAAGCAAAAAATCGGGAATTGTGTCCAAAGGCATAATAAAATAGGCCAAGGCCGCCAGTAATATACCGCGTACCTTATTGGGTGTTTGAGGATCAAGTGCGCAATAATAAGCCGCCGCAACATCTTCCGAAAAAGGAACGCGATTAGCTGTTTCACGAAACTTGATCCAGAACTTGTCTCTTAAAGTCTGCTCATGTTCCGCGTTTTTATTCTCATCATCAGAATATAAAATTTCATCAATTTGCGCTTTTTTCATATGCCTCTCCTTGATTCACAAATGGGAGTTTAAGCGCATAAATTCAAGTTTGTGCTAGTTTATCCATCGCTTTTGCAAGTTTGAAATCAAGCTCGGTCAAGCCATCCACGTCATGCGTTGCAAGCGTTACTTCAACCGTTTTATAGACATTGAACCACTCAGGGTGGTGATCAAGTTTCTCAGCGATAATCGCTGACTGGGTCATGAAACCGAAAGCCTGAACGAAGGTTTTAAACGTAAAGGTTTTATGGATTGCCTCACGATCTTCAACCATGCTCCAACCGTCCAGTTCATTCATATGATTTTTGACCGCGTCCGGATTTAGTTTTTCAGGTCTTGCCATTTTAAATTCCTTTACGAACAGGTTTCTTCGAGTAACTCAAGAACAGCCGGCATTGATTTTTCCACAATGACAGCGATGCCTTCGTCTGTAGGGTGAATACCATCGGGTTGGTTAAGCTTTGCATCTGCTACCACACCATCCAGAAAAAACGGATAGAGCGCGATACCGTGTTTTTCAGCCAGTTTTGCATAAATCGAATTAAATGCCTCTCCATAGGCTGGCCCCATATTCGGTGGCGCCATCATCCCTGCCAAAAGCACTTTGATGCCTTTCGACTTGAAACTTTCAATCATCGCATCAAGATTTTTCTCCGTCACCTCTGGCGAAATACCCCGAAGCGCATCATTGGCACCAAGCTCGAGAATGACAGCATCGGCATTATCACCCACTGACCAGTTAAGACGCGCCAGACCGCTAGACGTTGTATCACCGGAAACACCTGCGTTGATAACGTCAATCTTGAAACCTTTTTCCGTGAGTTTTTTATCGAGCTGTTCGGGGTATGCTGCACCTGGTTGAAGTCCATATCCTGCTACAAGACTGTCGCCAAACACAACCAATTGCTTCCCTTCGCAGGCATTTGAATTCGCACTCGCTGGCGAAATGGATGCAAGGACAAAGGCAAAGCTTGCCAAAATGTAATAAAAAAGTGGTTTCATTTTTCAAAGTTCGTCCCATATAGATGCAATCATCTTCTTATACTTGGACACTTAATCACCGTGAAACAAGACGTAACCCAAACAACACCTGCAATCTTTCTTGAAAACCTTCAATTAACGCTCGGGGTGGATGCCTCTCGCGTCCATGTTCTGAAAGGGATTGATCTTGAAATACAAAAGGGAACTTCCACTGGCATCGTAGGGCCATCAGGTTCTGGTAAATCAACCCTGCTGATGGTCATTGCCGGTCTGGAACGTATTGACGATGGACGTATTGTTATTAATGGAACAGACATTACACGCTTAAACGAAGATGAGCTGGCAGCTTTCCGTGGCAAACACGTTGGGATTGTTTTCCAGTCATTCCACTTAATCCCAAATATGACAGCGATTGAAAATGTTGCTGTCCCGCTTGAGCTCTCAGGCGACCCAACTGCCATGCAAAAAGCAAAAGCCGAACTGGAAGCTGTAGGACTGGGGCATCGCCTCAACCATTATCCGGGTCAGCTTTCAGGTGGTGAACAACAACGCGTAGCGTTAGCGCGTGCGCTCGCACCAGAACCAACCGTTCTTATTGCCGATGAACCAACAGGAAACCTTGATGGTGAAACCGGTGTACAAGTTGCCAACCTCTTGTTTGAACGCCAACGCGACAAGGGCTTAACACTTGTACTGGTTACACATGATGTCGGCCTTGCCAAACAATGTGACAGAACCATTCCCGTTCACTCTGGTGTGATTGAAGACAAAAATGCCTGAACTCGCTCACAAACAATCTTTCATTCCGGGCTTGGCGCTTGCCATTCGTTTTGCCATGCGCGAACTACGTGCTGGGCTTCGCGGGTTTTATATTTTCCTTGGCTGTATTGCCTTGGGCGTTGCAGCCATTAGTGGCGTTAATTCAGTTGCAAATTCAATCACGCAAGGCATTGCCTCTGAAAGCCAAACCATTCTTGGTGGTGATCTTTCTTTCTCGCTTGTTCAGCGCGAAACTAATCAAGAACAATTGGAGTTCCTTCGATCAAAAGGTGAGATTAGCAACATTATTACCATGCGCGCCATGGCACGTAATACGGTTGCGCAAGAGCAAACCCTGGTGGAACTCAAGGCAATTGATAATGCCTATCCTTTATACGGTGATTTCAAACTGCAAGAAAATCAAAATGCTAACCTTGCCAATAATGAAATTCTGGTTGAACCTCTGGTGCTGGAAAGGCTGGGCGTCAAACTTGGCGACAGTCTTGAAATCGGATCAGCGCAATTTACCCTAAAAGACGTCATTCTTAATGAACCAGACAAACTGGGGCTTAACATCGGATTTGGCCCTAAGTTGCTTATGTCACTTGAAGGCATGGAACGTACCGGGCTAATCCAGCCGGGGTCGCTCTTGCGCTATCACTACCGCGTCAAGCTAAACGACCCTTCTTCAGGCAACCTCGAAACTGTAATCGAAGAAGCCAATGCGCAGTTTCCTGATGCTGGCTGGCGCATACGATCGCAAAAAAATGCGGCCCCTGCGCTTTCAAGAAGCATCCAGAGGTTTACAGAATTTCTCACCCTTGTTGGCCTCACTTCTCTCATTGTGGGCGGAGTCGGCGTTGCCAATGCCACGCGTGCCTATCTTGAAACCAAACGTCCAGTTGTCGCCACCTTGAAAAGTCTGGGTGCGCCAGGACAATTTGTTTTCAAGCTTTACCTGCTGCAAATTTTAATTATGGCAGGCATTGGCATTTTCATTGGCCTATTGCTCGGTATCGCCATGCCTTATCTCGCCAGATATTTCATGGGCGATATTCTTCCCATTTCTGATGGCGCATTATTTTTCCCACTGGCGCTATTGCCAGGCGTTGTCTACGGATTTCTAACAGCGCTTATCTTTGCAATCTGGCCTTTGGCACTATCGCGTGATGTGCAACCAACAGATTTATTCCGCGCAAGCTCTTACGGGCAAAGAAGCAAACTCCCAAGACTGTCTTATATGCTAGTTTTGGCACTTTGCGTGGTGGCGCTCATAAGTTTTGCGGTTTATTTTTCACAAAGCCGTTTCATCGCAATTGTCTTTACCGGCGCAATCGCCTGCTCCTTTCTTCTTTTGCAAGGTGTATCGCTTCTTATTCAGTTCATTGCAAAAAAAGCCCCCTCCTCACGCTCGCCTTCTCTGCGCATGGCGGTTGCGAATATTCACCGCCCAGGCTCGCTTACATCATCAATAATTCTATCGCTGGGTCTTGGCCTTGCATTACTTGTGGCCCTTGCAACAATCGATGGAAACTTACGCAGCCAGATCTCAAACAACATCCCAAAAGACGCACCAGACTTTTTCTTTGTTGATATTCAAAACAATGAAATTGATGCCTTTCGCGCAACCGTCGAAGAGATGGCACCTAAAGGTAAAACCATTGCTGTACCCATGTTGCGAGGTCGCGTTGTCTCTCTTCGTGGTATCGATGCCGAAAACTATCCGGTAGCGCCTGGTGGTGCCTGGGTATTAAATGGCGACAGGGGCATCACTTACGCAAAGCGTACACCTGAAAATTCCACGCTCTCTCAAGGCACATGGTGGCCAGAGGATTATTCGGGTAAACCACTTGTCTCTGTTGCCGAAGAAGAAGCAGGTGAACTCGGACTTTCAATTGGCGATCAAATCACGGTCAATGTTCTGGGTCGCAATATTTCAGCAGAAGTTGCAAATTTCAGGGACGTACAATGGGAAACTTTGGGCATTAATTTTGTCTTTGTCTTCTCGCCAAATACATTTGCAGGCGCACCACACTCTTATCTATCCACACTGACAACAGGCGGCGATGTGGAAGAAGGCTTTGACGGCAGACTTTTAAAGCGTCTTTCAAAAGAATATCCGGCCGTGACCGCTGTTCGCATTCGTGATGTGCTAACAACTGTGAACACATTAATCAGCCAGCTTTCAACAGCGATCCGGGCAGCAGCTTCGATTGCACTTATCTCTTCAATCTTGGTTCTTGCTGGCGCATTGGCGGCTGGCAACCGTGAACGCGTGCATGATGCAGTTGTACTCAAAACACTGGGTGCCACCAGACCAACCCTGATCCGCATGTTGGTACTTGAATATGCACTTCTCGGACTGGCAACAGCAATCTTTGCCATACTGTCGGGAAGTCTCGCCGCTTATTTCGTAATCTCGGTGATTATGAAGTTTCAATTCGTATTATTACCGGGCATTGCTGCCAGCACAGTGTTGGCAGCATTAGGTTTTACGATTGTTTTAGGGCTGATTGGCACTTGGAGAATATTAGGTCAAAAAGCAGCGCCTGTACTCAGGGAACTGTAAAAGTTAACCAAAAACATCAAGATTCATCGTTTTTTGACGTTTTGACGCAATGTTAGGCCTTGTGAAAGTCTTAATTAATACTCATATTAGAGACATATCCGCGGGGATTATTTCGTCATTTTTTTCAGGAGAGAAAATAAACATGGCTGACTTTAGACAAAATCAAATGGACCAATCAATCGGTCGCGCTGGTGTCGAATACGATGCTGGCCTGCGCTCCTATATGCTTGGTGTCTATAACTATATGGCTTTGGGCATTGCAGGTACTGCAATTGCTGTGCTTGCAATTTCAAGCAACCAGGCTGCTCTGGAAACAGTTTACAGCATGCGTTGGGTATTTCTAATCGGCATGATTGCTGTTGGTTGGTTTGGCCCTAACTTCATCATGAACACACGCAGTACTGCTATCGCACATGGAGCCTTTGCTCTTTATGCAGCACTTTGGGCAGCAGCGATTACACCAATCGTAGGTCTATACCTCAACATCCAACCGCAGCTCGTGTATCAAGCCTTTGGTATCACCGCTGTCATGTTTGGTGGTATGAGCATTCTTGGTTACACGACCAAGAAGAACCTTTCGGGCATTGGCCAGTTTGCAGCAATGGCGCTAATTGGTGTTTTTGTAGCAGCGCTCGTCAACATCTTCTTCGTTGGTAGCATTGGCTTCTCAATGTTCGTAAGTGCAGCATTTGTACTTCTTGTTGCAGCAATCACTGCATGGGAAACACAAATCATCAAGAACATGTACTCAGCTGGTGACGCAGTAAGCGTTGCAAGCCGTAAGTCAATCTTCGGCGCATTCATGCTGTACGGCAGC
>CALAIO010000101.1 GCA_937923355.1 uncultured Rhizobiaceae group bacterium
CAGCGTCTACAAAACCGTAAACATCAGCAGAGTGCATTACTGTTAAGTCAGGTATCGCTGTTTGATGAACAACCTCGGCATCCACATAACCTTCCATTTCATTGGAGAATTCTGCAACCAATGCGTCTGTATCAATTTCAATTTCTTCAAGCGCAATTGCTTCTTCAACATCAGGCTGGATTTCAACTTCGGAAACCACAATTGCCGAGCGGCTCGCAATTTCTGCGGCTTTGATTTTGGAACTTTCACGTGCAGCTTCTGCTGAAAGTTTGCGCAGTAATAAAATCAGAGCATCGACAACTTCGTCCTTGCGGCCAGAGTATTTTTCCAAAACTTCTCGCGTTACCAGATAAGGCAGGCGCGCTTGGCTTGTTGTTGAGTTTGAAGACAACAGACGGCGCCAGGTAGAAATAGCCGTGTAGAAAATAATAAACGCAGACTTTGGAAGACCTGCCCGGTCATAAAGCGCCTTGAAAGCTGCTTCGCGGTCTTTGGAAAGAATTGTTTCAACGCGAGAAAAACGTACACCACTCAGCTCAGAAAATGCGCGTGCCACAAGCGTAAGATTACCCATGCAAACCGCACGAAGCAGATAGCTTACGGTTATTTTGCCGCTTTCAATCATATTTCTTACAAGATGCGTAACATCATCACTGGATGAATTTGCAACGAATTCAATTGAGGCTTTGTCGCAAGCTTCGTTAACGATTTTCTTGGCTTTGTTTTCGTTTATCCAGCCTTTTGAGGCAACCATAGTTGAAAGCGCTTCACCGAGTTTTCCGATAAGGATGAGACGCGATTCAGCTGCAAGATCTTCACGCTCCAGCAACATCATCCGAATGTCTGTAACAGTACCAAAGCGTTGTGCAACCGTATGAAGATTTTCCTGGCTAAGATCGGCTACCGGGTTCATCATAAGTGCCAAGCAGGCATCTTTGTGACCGTCTGAGCAAATGCTGGCAATAACGGTCGCACTCAGCCAAGGACGACATGCTATGGCAATTTGATTGTCTACTTCAGAGGTCTCAATAAACTCAACCAGCTCTGTGTCATGCAAGACTGGAGATTGAGATAACGTAATGATTGATACATCAAGCGTATCGGCTGCCAGTGCTGAAATAATATGACGTGGTGCTTGCTTTCTGGCACCAAAGGCTTCTGCCAAGGCGAAACGAACTGAGGGAGCAGGATCTTCCAGCAAAGTTGTGATTGCAGCTTCTACATCTTCACGCTCTTCACTTGAAACATCATTTCTCAAGTAAGCGCGTACAAGCGCAGATGCAGCCTCTGTTCTTTTTGCCACAGAAGCGGTTTCAACCCATTCCAAAAAATACTCAATTACCATACTAACTCCAGCCCATTCAAACTTTGGACGTTACTCTTTGGAGGAGTTATAGCCTGTAATAATTAACGATCGGTTCACTATGAAAAAAAATGTTTTGTTAAGGTTTGCGGTTCTCAGCCTTTAAATTCTGGCCTTAGCATCTCGTGCAAATCGCTGGTCAAACCATAGTCCATATAGCCGAGGCGACTAACTGGCTCAGCCAGATTTACATCAAATCTGCCATCGCGAACAACCTCATCCTTGATGTGAACACCAACCACCTGGCCTATGATGATCACCGCACCTGTTAAATTACCATCGACATCATTTGTCTCGATGACACTGGTTACCTTGCACTCCATCGCCGCATTTGCTTCTGCCACCCGAGGGGCTGCAACAATTTTGCTATCTGCTTTTTCAATATTGTAATGATCAAATTCGCTAATGCCTGCGGGTGCATTGGAACTTGAGTTATTCATCGCCTCTGACAAGCTTTTGCTTGCATAGTTGAACACGAACTCACCCGTGTCTGCTGAGTTGCGCGCACTGTCCTTGAAGCCTTCTGATGCAAACATCAGCATTGGCGGCATGCCACCTACTGCATTGAAAAAGCTGTAAGGTGCAAGATTTGCAATACCATCCTTTGAAAGTGTAGATATCCAGCCAATAGGACGCGGCGCAACAATTGCCTTTATCGGATCATGTGGCAGACTTGGATCGCGATTTTCCGGGATGTAAAACATGAGATATCTTTCGTTGGAATAGAATTACCCATGAATTAAGTGTGTTTTTCCAGTAAATCAATCTATCGCCTTGAAAACATCTCAAAATTACGCTTTGCATAGAAAACAAGCCAAGGTGTTGGAGATAATTTTAAAATGTATCGTATCTTTATTTCGTTCTGCATCATCATAGGATTTGTCATGGGTGCTTATGCGCAGACTTCTTCTAGCACGGTGACGCAACGTATTTTACTTGAAGCTAAACTGAGTTCGGATGGTCCAATCATTCGCGACGGTTTGGAGTGGCGTATTTTTCCATTTGATCCGCAAAATTCTGAAAACATCGAAGAACTGGCTTATGCAACGGGGGGCTCAAAAGCTTTTAACATTGAACCTGGAGATTATATCGTCCACGCAGCCTACGGACATGCAGGTGTTGTAAAAAAAATCTCCATTGGCAATGAAGCAGCCAGAGAAGAGATAAATCTCAATGCGGGTGGTTTAAAACTACTTGCAACTGCGACAGGCAATGTGCGCATTCCAAAACGAATGCTCAAGTTTAACGTTTACCAGCAGGCTATTCGCGAAGATGGTTCGCGTAAGCTGATTGCGCGTAACATAAAAGCGGGCGATGTAACCACACTTCCTGTTGGCACCTATCATATCGTTTCCACATTCGGGAAACTCAACGCTACCGTGCGAGCAGATTTGCGAGTTCAACCAGGCAAGCTAACCGAAGCCAACCTTGAACATAGAGCTGCAATTATAACCTTCCGCCTTGTTCGGTCACTGGGAGGCGACGCAGTTGCAGATACGGCGTGGTCTATTCTGACAGATGGCGGTGAAGTAATTAAAGAAAGCAATAGCACTTTCCCAAGCATGGTATTGTCTGAAGGCAGTTATACAGCAATCGCAAAACATGATGATAAAATCTACAGTGAAGACTTCAAAGTTCGTTCTGGTTTCAACAAGGATGTCGAAGTTCTGACGCCTAATTAGGTAAAATTCCATTGGGGGAAAAATGAGTTTCAAAGCACCAAGAGAAGTCCCTGCCCGCTTAAACCGCAGCCAGCTTGCTGTCCCGGGCATACAATCTCGCATGTTTGAAAAAGCTGCCAATTCAAATGCGGATATTGTGTTTTTAGATCTTGAAGATGCAGTAGCACCCAATGACAAACCACAAGCACGCAAGCTGGTGATTGATGCAGTTAATCAGATTGACTGGGGTAACAAGTCAATTTCAGTTCGTATAAATGGGCTGGACACACACTTTATGTATCGGGATATCATTGAAGTAATTGAAGGATGCGGTGCAAAGCTTGATCTATTGCTTGTTCCCAAAGTAGGCACTGCAAGTGATGTTTACGCAGTTGATATGCTGCTCACACAAATTGAAACTGCCATGGGCTTTCAAAACCGAATTGGTCTCGAGATCATGATTGAGTCAGCTCTAGGCATGCAAAACATCGGTGAGATTGCAA
>CALAIO010000102.1 GCA_937923355.1 uncultured Rhizobiaceae group bacterium
ATCCAGTGCGCTCGGGATCAGATCAGTTGACGGGCGACTGATTCAAACTGCTTTGTTTGTTTCATCCGATCTGGGGCAGCTAATCAATGTGCCCCGGATCGGATCTTTCCTTCGCAGATTGGAAGGTTGAAATCAGTTCCAATTCCACCGCCTCGTAAGGCGCGGCGCACGAAAGAGGCTAGAGCGCATTCATCTCAACGCGAGTCGATTTGGGATTCCAATTTTTGTCGCGGTCTGATTCACTTTTTCTGTGGTGATGCAGGAGGAGTGGATGGGCAAGCCTTTGGATGTTGACCTTCGTCGTCGAGTAGTGGCGGCGATAGAGGCCGGGATGTCGACAAGTGCGGCGGCGCGGCGGTTTGAAGTCAGCAAAGCGGCCGCTGGTGCTTGGTCGCGGCTTAAGCGAGCCACGGGCGATGTTCAGCCCAAACCACAAGGTTCCGGTAAGGGCTCAATTCTCGATCCCCATGCGGCCTTCATTCTGGGTCTGATTGAGGTGGACAAGGATATCACGCTGGTTGAGATGGTCGAACAGTTGGAAACCAACCGCGACCTTCGTGTTGCTCCCTCTACAATCTGGTACTGGTTGGATCGGCGTGCCATCACATTCAAAAAAAACCGCACACGCCAGCGAACAGAACAGGCCGGATGTGTTGGCGCGCCGATACGACTGGTTCGAGGAACAGCCCGAGCTTGATCCCGAAAAGTTGGTCTTCATTGATGAAACCGGGGCCTCCACCAAGATGACGCGCTTGCGTGGACGAGCCTTACGGGGAGAGCGTTGCCGAGCCTCGGTTCCCCACGGTCACTGGAAGACAACCACATTCACAGGAGCGCTGCGTTTGTCGGGCATGACAGCACCCATGGTCCTCGATGGGCCGATGAACGGGGCGGCGTTCCTCGCCTATGTCGAGCAGATGCTGGCACCGACACTGAAACCCGGCGATATCGTCATTATGGATAATCTACCTGCCCATAAGGCAGCCGCCGTGCGCGATGCCATCGAAGCGATGTGGGCAGAGCTGCGTTTCCTGCCGCCCTACAGCCCGGACTTCAATCCAATCGAGAACGCATTCGCCAAGCTGAAGGCATGGCTCAGAAAGGTCGCCGCAAGAACCATCAGTGATCTATGGCAGGCCATCGCAGACGCTCTCCACACCTTCACGCCGAATGAATGTGCAAACTATTTCGCAGCCTGCGGCTATGACCGTGATTAAATTGAATCTGCTCTAGCAGCATAACCTGAGCAGATTCCGCTGGGGCGATACGGCTTACCTTGAGACAGTTGTCTGTGCCAATTTGGAACCGGGCACATAAGGAGCCAAAATGTTCACTGATTATTGATGATAAACATAAATTTAATTGGCCTATTGAGCTGATATTAAAAGGAAATTATTATTATCGAGATAGATAAACAGTGGCAGAAATTTTGCTTCTCTTTAAGCATCGGCAGACACTGAGGGCGACAAAGAAAATAACTAGATGAGGTACTAAACAATGAAATCGAGCAACAAAATTATCAACGCCGCCGCTTTTGCAGTCGCAGCGTTTTTCACAGCATCGGCTAATGCAGATGTCATAATTGCTGATTACGCTGATTATGGGGTGTGGAATGCCTATGACACTGTGAACGAAGCTTACGCTGTTAAATTTCGTACCGACGACACAAAAGACGGTTTTTGGCTTGTAGCAACAGCTGGTGACAATCCTAAGGGTGATGGAGCTAGCCATGCAATTTTGTATGGTGATTTAAAAAATAATCGCATCACTGCGTACACGTATAATGGCGAGAACTCTTCTAACAGTTTCGAAAGGGGTACTTTGCTTGGAACATACGAGAATGTCTTCTCCCCTGGTGGTACAGATGCCGTACAAGGCTACGATCTGACGATGTTCAGCTTGGACGTTTCCAGTATTAATAATGCACTAGGAGCAGAATTCGACGGCGTTCAAATTGGTGAAGAAGCTGGAATTTGGTTTCATCAAAGCTCTGGCTCTGAATTCACTTACGGTGCCGACGGTTCAATTGTTGACTATGTGTTCGACACACAGATGTTTCTTGACGTTGGAAATAATGATAACACTATCATTACAGGTACGGCAGACTGTATAACGGGTCAAAGAACTGGTAATGTCCCTGGGTATATTAACTCTTGTGATAGCACTCAGCTTGTTGGGGGTTTTGTAGGTTCGGCTCAAGGTGGCGGTTCGGTTCCAGCACCAGGTGGCTTAGCTTTGATCTTACTTAGTCTTGCTGGATTTGGCCTAAAGCTTCGCCGAAAATCCTAATTGAACGCACTGATGCGGGTGACGACCCGCATCAGTGTATTGATCGCCATTGCTCGACAAATCTCGTGGGTTTAGGGTGATTATTACTTCAGGCTCGATGCTCTAGAAGCGCAGTTTGACTGATTTTCCAAGCGCGCTGATAGAGGAACTCAACTTCCAATTATGGCGATATTAAAGAGTCTCCAGAAGATCTTGTCGGAAAGCTTGCCTTCTTTGAACGCTTTCTCGATTACAGGCCAGTTTACTCCGGGCATACGCGAGATAGTCTGTTGATCAAAAATGACTTCGGAGAAACGTTCTTTGTGCTCCTTGTACCAAATCTTTGCTGGCGCAGCGAAACCAACCTTATCGCGCCGCTCCAGGATGCTTTCATTGACTAAGCCTCGCATGGCATCGCGAAATACAGCCTTGGTCCTGCCGTCTCGTGACACACAGTATTCGCTCGGCAAGCGGCTTACGAAGTCGACGAATGGGTAATCTAGGAATGGGACCCTATTTTCGATCGAGTGCATCATTGCGTTGCGATCCGCATATCGAAGCAAATGTGGAATACTTTCTCGGCGCAGTGCATAATTCAATCGCGCACGCAAAGTGGGTTGATCGAGAAATGAGGTGCGGCGGTTGAACAATGTGCGCACGCCGCGTTCGGTGAACCAGGCCCGGTTCAGATAGGCAGGAAAAGCATCCGCGCCCCGCATGGCGCGTAGCCATTGGCTGACGAGCACGGGGGCTACACGGTCGATCGCTCCAACGCCGATCAGTGACATTGGTGCCTTGTGCTGCCAGAAGCTGTACCCCGTCGCAATAGCCTCACCGATGTGTCTGCGCATGGCCATGTCGCCAATATGCCAGCCTACATGTGGCATATAACCAGCCAGAAGTTCATCGGCGCCCTGGCCGTCCAGCACGACCTTATAGCCCTGAGCGGCAACTGCCTGATGCACTGCGTTTTGTGCGATGATCGACG
>CALAIO010000103.1 GCA_937923355.1 uncultured Rhizobiaceae group bacterium
ATAGAGACCCTTATTCTCGAAGGCGTTTTGCGCGTGGGTGACAAACTTCCAAGTGAGCGCGAACTTTCCAAGTCAATGGATGTCTCAAGGCCCATATTGAGAAAAGCCCTCGCCTCGCTGGAAAGTCGCGGGTTGATTTCAATCAAGCACGGAGGCGGCGCTTATATTGCCGACATTATAGGAACCATCTTTGCAGAACCGGTCGTCGAACTGATCGGCAGAAACACAAAAGCAAAAGCTGATTACCTTGAGTACAGAAAAGAAATTGAAGGTCTAACGGCTTCCATGGCTGCAGAACGCGCAACCACTGCAGACAAAGCACTTCTGAAAAACATCATGGAAACGATGGAAAAAGCCCACACCGAAGAAAATCCTGAAGCCGAAACAAAGGTAGATGTGGAGTTTCACAGCACCATCGGCGAATGCACCCATAACGTTATTTTAATTCACACGCTGAGGTCTTGTTACGCACTTTTCTCCGATGATGTCTTCTTCAATCGAAAGGTCATTTACGCAAAAACCGGAAGTCGCCAAAAGCTTCTGGAACAACACCGCGCAATTTATCAAGCAATTATCGCTGGTGACAGTATGAAAGCAGCGAAAGAAGCCAAGGCGCATATTACCTATATTCAAGATATAACAAGCGATCTGAAGCAGGAAGAACAGCGACAAGCGGTAAGTCTGCAACGTTTAAAACAGCGCGCGGTATAAGGCATGCTGTAAATCCTGCTTGTGAAAAGACTACCAAGCCTGCTACAGACAAGTTTGACCAGAATGGCCAAGCGGGAAAGTAGTTAAACCAATGTCTGATATTGTCGAAGGAATGCTCGCTGCATTCAGGCTTATCTTTTCGCTTGACGCCGATCTATTCGAAATCATTCTGCTTTCGCTACAAGTCACCCTGACCGCTGTGATCATAGCGTCGCTTATCGGTATGCCATTGGGAGCCTGGTTGGCAGTCAACCGCTTTCGCTTTAGACGTATTACCATAGCAATATTAAATGCCCTGATGGGACTTCCGCCCGTGGTCGTTGGCTTGATAGTTTACATCATGCTGTCCAGATCAGGACCATTTGGCGTCTTGAACTTGCTCTTCACACCAACTGCCATGGTGATCGCGCAAGTGATCATCATCACGCCTTTGATCGCATCCATATCGCATCAAGCCATACGCGATTTATGGGCAGAATATCATGATCTATTAATCTCGCTCAACACAACAAAGTGGCAGCGCATGTTGACCTTGATTAAAGATGCAAGGCGTTCCTTACTCACGGCCTCACTTGCAGGGTTTGGTCGCGCTATTGGTGAGGTTGGTGCAATCATGATTGTGGGCGGCAACATCGATCATCTGACCCGAGTTTTAACAACAGCAATTGCACTCGAAACAGGTAAAGGTGACTTTGCCTTCGCATTAGCACTTGGCTTTATCCTGATTGCCTTGGCAATAATTGTAAATCTGGCAATCCATTCCATTTCCAGAACTGAGAGGGCAAGCAATTGGTAAGCTCAATCCTCCCTCTTAAAGTTAAAAACGCATGCGTTGAGAAACGTGGCAAGCGCATCCTTGGCCCAATTAATCTTGAACTATCCCCTAAAGGTTTCACCATCATCATGGGACCAAACGGCTCTGGCAAAACCAGCCTTTTACGTTTGCTGCACGGTTTGGAAAATCCACGTGGTGGATCACTAGACTGGAACGGATCAACAAAAACCGCACAGCTTCATCAGTCTTTTGTTTTCCAATCTCCGATCATGCTGAGGAGAACCGCAATTGAAAACATTATTTATCCGCTGATATTGAGAAATATCCCAAAGAATGAAGCTCTTAATATTGCGCAAGAATGGATTGCCAAAATCAATCTTGAAAAATCTGCTGAAGTGAATGCAAGATTTTTGTCTGGTGGCGAAAAACAAAAACTTGCCATCGCACGTGCCTTGGCAACCAAACCGCAACTTCTGTTTCTGGATGAACCAACTGCAAACCTCGACGGTAGCGCAACCCGTGAGATTGAAGCCTTGCTTCAAGGCACCCGCAAATCAGGCACTAGAATAATCATGACAACTCATAATATTGGCCAAGGCAAACGACTTGCGGAGGATATAATGTTTTTATATCGAGGAAACATTCTTGAGGCTTCCGACGCAACTAAGTTTTTCAACAAGCCACAAACCAAGGAAGCAAAGACATTTCTTGATGGAGATATTCTCGAATGAATTATAGAAAGTTTTTATTATCAATCCTATCCATCATTGCTTTCACAATTTCTGCCCAAGCGAATGAAATGAAACTCGCTGTTACGACCTCGTTTAATAACTCTGGTCTTTCAGACATTCTAATACCAGAAATCAAAAACGATCTGGATTTAGAAGTTCAGCTGCTCGTTGTTGGCACTGGCCAAGCGCTGAAACTTGGTCGATCAGGCGATGTAGATGCTATTCTTGTACATTCAAAAGCAGCTGAAGAAAAATTTGTAACCGGGGGCTTTGGCACCCATAGAAGGGAAATCATGTACAATGATTTTGTGTTGATTGGCCCATCAGGTGATCCTGCTGGCATTTTCAGTGCAACAAGCGCAAACGAAGCACTCGGCAAAATTGAAAAAGCAAAATCAGTCTTCGTTAGTCGTGGCGATGATAGCGGCACACACCGCAAGGAAATCGCACTTTGGAAATCGGCTGGAAATAGTCCGGAAAATTTTAGCGCCAACTGGTATCGCGAGGTTGGTTCAGGCATGGGAGCAACGCTAAACACAGCAAGCGGGATGAATGCTTATATAATGTCAGACCGCGCAAGCTGGCTCAAATTTGGCAATAAAGGAAACCTAAAGCTTTTGTTTGAGGGGGATCCTGTTCTCTTCAACCAATACGCTTATTTGCCAGTGAACCCGAAGAAACATCTGCATGTAAAATTCACCCAAGCAAAAAGGCTTGAAGCATGGCTCACTAGTCCAAAAGCACAAAGATTAATTGGCGATTATAAAATTGACGAAGAAACGCTGTTCACCCCCAATGCAAAGCCCAAGAACTAGACCTTGGATACCTCATCAGGGTTAAGCTGTATCATACGCAAGTTAAGAAACGCTGCGGTACTAACCCAAAGCAGATAAGGCAAGAATAACAGAGCAGCCAATTGCGATAGTGGATATGTTACGATGATGAAGGCTACTATCAACGCCCACAAAAGAACCACATCGACAAGTGCCTTGCGCATGTCTTTTGCTCCAAAAAAGAAATACGACCACAGCCCATTTACCAGTAGCTGCGTACCCCAGATGATAATGGAAACTTTGGCGCCAATGCCCCAAACAAGCCATCCCGCATAAGCAATCATGCAATAAAGAATTGTCCAGACAACAGGAAACGCCCATCCAGGCGGTGTCCATGAAGGTTTTTTTAATCCATCATACCACTCGCCAGGCTTGAAAACACCGCCTGTAGCAGCGGCGGCGAAAACCAGTCCGGCAATGACAATTCCAGATAACATAAATTATGTCCTTAAAAACTATGACTGTTCGTTGATGACTTCTGCAAAACGTTCAAAAAATTTGCCCGCAAGCTTTTTCGAAGTGCTGGTTACCAAACGACTGCCCAATTGAGCAATCTTACCACCCACGTCCGCCTTAGCATTATAGCGCAAAATGGTTCCATCACCATCTTCGATCAATTCAACTTCGGCACCACCTTTGGCAAAACCAGCGATACCGCCACTGCCCTCACCGTTGAGTGCAAATTTCTCAGGTGGATTGATAGGATTGAGCGTTACATTACCACCAAATTTTGCTTTCACTGGTCCAATTTTCAAAACTACCTTGGCTTCAAGCTCTGTATCTGAATGTTTGACGAGTTCTTCGCAGCCTGGAATACATTCTTTTAAAACCTCAGGATTATTCAACCCTGCGTAAACCTTGTCACGCGGCGCATCAATGCGAATTTCATCTTCTAATTCCATACCTTACACCTTTTACATGAATCAAAATTGCAAGCTTCAAACATTGCATTAAAGCCTAGACTGTTAATCCCTACTGGGCAACCGACAACATGCTGGCTTTAAAATAATTCATTTAATATCAATTTTTCAGTCGCAATTTAAAATAGAAAAGCTATGTAATGCGTTGAGGCAAAATGCCTTTGAGGGACATAATGAATATTGAATCCAAAACACCTGAGTCAAATGCACTCCGCGAAGACTTTCTTTCAGGCATGAGATATGTGGCAAACAGCGTAACTGTTGTTACCACGGATGGAAAAGCAGGCATTTCAGGCGCAACCGTAAGTGCATTTTCATCTGTATCGGCAGACCCGCCAATGGTGCTGGTGTGCCTGAATTCTGAAAGCAGTACATTGGAAAAAATCAGGGAAAACACTGATTTTTGCGTGAACGTCTTACCTGAAGGCGCAAAGCATATTGCCGAGCGCTTTGCAGGCTTCCATGATGCTGAATTTCCAGATCGATTTGAAGGCATCGACTTCACCGATTCAAAAGGCCCTTCCCCAGTAATTTCTGGCGCGACAGCCTTTATTTGCAAACTGGATGAAATGGTAACATCTGGCAGTCATGTAATTTGCCTTGGGCGTGTTATAGAAACCCATGCTGGCAACTTTATGCCGCTTATATACATGGACAGAAAATTTAAACGCATCTCGGATATTGAGGCCTAGAACCCTCGCCAGATAAACACACATCCGATTACTAAAAGCGCGTATAATATCATCTTGCGAAAAACCTCATTGGAAATACGGTTTCCAATATTATTCCCAAGCCACATGCCAGCAAAGCATGGAATGAGAACCAATATCCCAATCATTATGTTGTCTTGATTGAGAAGACCCGCAAACCAAAACCCTGAATTAATCAACACGCCTGAAACTATGAACAACAGTGCAATCGCAGCGCGAAATTCATTTCTATTGGCCCCAATCCCCACGAGATACATGATAAAAAACATCCCGTTAATAGATGTCAGCATACCCACAATGCCGGCAACAAAACCGGTTATGCCACCAACTGTATTTTGACGTTCACTGGAAATTTGAAAGGTAAAACCCGATAGACTGTGCAGAGCGAACCCAATCAACGTGAGCCCAAGAATGAGCAAATGCGCATTCCCCTCAAGCTCTGATAAAAACCAGGCACCTAGCGCAACGCTTGGAACGAGCGCTAATAGAATTGTCCAGGTTGAGTAAAACGCCCGTTTGACACCCCCAGTTGAAATTAATTGACCGATATTTGTAGCAGGTTGAACCAGAGCAGAAAGAACAATTGCAAGTTCAACAGGAATAACAAACGGCAAAAGCGACATGGTAATGAGCGGCAGGCCAAAGCCCAAAACACCTTTGACAGTTCCAGCAATTAGAAAGATTGCAAAAACCAGTAAAAAGGCAACGCTCTCCAAACCAAAAATCATTTACCTTTATCACCATTGCGTTTGCGACCGCGCACAATATCTGCAATGTAAAGCGTGGTGCGAGGCATGTAATTGTAGGGGCGTTGTTTCCGACCAACACGACCGACAATATAGCGCCAAACAGTATAACCAAGCAAAGCCATATGCGCCGCCATGATAAAGCTGAACATCGCTCCTGGCCCATATTCCTCAATCAGGTAACCCGCAAAAGAAGGCGCCATAATCGACCCCACAGCATAAAAGAAAATAAGCGACGCACTCATCGCTAGCATGTCTTCCTGCTTGGCAAAATCACTCGCGTGAGACGCGCATATGGAATAAATCGGCAAAGTTGCAAAGCCGAACAGGAAGCTACCAATATAAACAAACGGAATGCCAGCTATCTCATCAACAAGTTCAACTGAAATCGCCCCACATACCAAAATCGAAAAGATACTAAACCCAATCAGCGTAATGCGCCTTGAAAGCCTGTCAGCGATAATTCCAGCAGGCAATTGCGCAATCAAACCACCTATAATCGCCAGCGCAAGAAATATCGCGATACCATCTTTTGAAAGTCCGGACTGTGACGCATAAACGGGTGCAACCATCCTAAACGAGGAATTCGTTACGCCCACCACAATAACGCCAAGTGCGGCAAGCGGTGACAACGTATAAACAAAAAATGGCTTAAACTTTTGTGCCTTTGGCAAGGATGGAACGGTTGTTTGCGTAAGTGCTAGAGGAACAAGCGCCATACAGGCAACAACAGCAATCAGGTTATAAGAAACATAATGCGCAGGCGTCAGTCCCGCAATTACCAACTGCGAAAGCAGTGTACCTGTCATATCGACCATGCGATAAATTGAAAAAACTGTTCCCCGGTTTTGATTGTTGAGTTTGGATTGCAGCCAGCTTTCAATAACCGTGTAAGCACCCGCAACGGCAAAACCGGTCATCACGCGCAAGATCATCCAAAACCAGGATTCCTGCACAACTGGGTGAAGAATAATAGAAATCGTGGAAACAGCCGCCATAACCGCAAAGGCTCGCGCATGACCAGATCGAATGACAATATAAGGGCTAAGCACACACCCAATGAAGAACCCAAGAAAGTGCGCAGAACCGAGATAACCAATCTCAGTTGGAGAAAAGCCAAGCGCAAGACCAGACAAAGCGTCGAGAGGCCCAAGTGAACCAGTGCCTATTTGAACAAAAATAACAGATATCAGCAAAGCTGAGAGGGAAATTATAAGTCGCACGACTAGAGCTTTAAAAAATTAACGACTCTTGTGACCTTAATACGATAAAGCCACCATGCAAGCTTTTACATGATGGCTTTTAAAATTATTTCTTTTTCCGATAGCTAACCAGGCATTGCAGGGAATTTCTTCAATTCAGGATCCATTGCAGTCGTTGGCACTGCGCTAGCGCAATAGATATTAGCACCAGGTTTGATGATATCTTTCTGGTCAACACACCCTGCTCTTAATCCTAACATGCCTTCACGGCCTGTATTCTTGCCTGCGACCTGCGAACCGCACTCGCCACAAAATATTTTGGTCAGCGTATTACCACTGTCAGCAGGATGTGAGTATTGTGAAACTGTGTCTGAAATCTCAACTGAATCTTCTGCTACGAAGACCATGGTTCCTTGAACAGAGCCCGTTGCCTGCTGGCAATCTGTGCAATGGCAATTAATAACCATTTTAACATCAACGTCCCCTTTGTAAGAAACATTCCCACAAAGACATGAGCCGGAAATTTCAGTCATATTCGTCATCCTTTATTAATTCACTATTCACTCGCTTTACCATTATCAAAACATACTTCGAGAAGAAAGCCTCGCATGCCTTGCTGGTTAATCATTTTTGAATATATCTACGTTAAGATTTGAGCTTCGAGAAAACAGTAAGACAATCAAAACTTATACATGACAGACGTAGATAAACCAATGA
>CALAIO010000104.1 GCA_937923355.1 uncultured Rhizobiaceae group bacterium
GCCAAATTGCAGGAGCGCCTCGCCGTTATTGATAAAGCGCAGGACAATATTACCGGCCTTGCGGGGCAAGTGGTGGAATTGCAAAACATCTTGTCCAACAAACAAACGCGTGGTGCCTTCGGTGAGGGTCGCATGAAGGCGATTATTCAGGATGGCCTGCCGATGGGGGCTTACGAATTTCAGGCGACGCTATCCAATTCATCACGCCCTGATTGCATCATCCACATGCCAAACGATACACCTTCGCTGGTGATCGATGCAAAGTTTCCGCTGGAAGCATGGAATGCCATTCGCGCGGCAGAAAGCCCGGAACGCGCCAAGATTGCAGCCCAGGCCTTTAAGCGCGATGTGGAAGTGCACCTTAAAGCAATTTCCGAGAAATATCTGATTACGGGCGAAACGCAGGACACTGCTTTCATGTTTGTGCCGTCAGAATCGATCTTTGCAGAAATTCACGAAAACTTCGAAAGCCTAATCCAAAAAGCGCATCGCTCGAGAGTTGTCATCGTCTCCCCATCGCTTCTGATGTTATCGATACAGGTTATCCAATCCGTCCTGAAAGACACAAGAATGCGCGAACAAGCTCACCTCATCCAAGGCGAAGTCATGCGTCTGATGGAAGATGTCGGAAGGCTCGATGATCGCGTTCGGAAACTTGATACGCACTTTAGACAAGCACAAAAAGATGTCGAGATGATTATCACGTCGAGCGATAAGGTTACCAAGCGCGGAACGAAGATTTCTGATCTGGATTTTGAGGAAGGCAAGGAAGTTGAGGCGGAGAATAGGCCAAAGTTGAAGGCTGTGGAGTGATTGATAATGCGATTTCACCAGCCTAAAGTGTATGGTTACTTGTATATTACCTTAATTATTGTTTGTGCTTTAATTTACTGGAACATTCAAGGATTTAAAGGAAATCAAAACCTAAATATTTTAGACGCTTTTTATTTTAGCATAATAACAATAACCACGCTTGGATATGGCGATATTGTTCCTGTTTTTCCATTAACTCGAATAATAGCAGCACTACAGGCTTTATTGGGGGTTGGCTTAATTGGACTTTTCCTTGCATCACTTGGTAGTGAAGCAAAATTCAAAAGAAATCAGAACCTGCGTCAAAATCTTCTAGATCATTATAAAAGAATTAAACGTGAAATTGCATTAAACATTATATGGGTCAGTCAGCGTGGAGGGCTTGAAGATATATCAGCAGACTCCAAGACGATAGATTTAATATTAACAGTTGAGGGTTTTAAAAGCTTGTTCCAAGGTGGAAAACTTGGGAATGAGGGATTTTACGCATTTAGAAATGGTTTGAATAATAGCGAATATCAGCATCAACAATTACTGTATTTGCTGAGTAGCTTAGCAAACATGATAGATTTTACTGTACAATCTGGAGCTGTTGAAGGCAAAGCATCTCTTATTAAACTTAAAAACTTATCCAATGAACTACTCACTTTGGAAAAAGAAGGTATTGGCTATGACGAAGAGAGTAGCTTATCAGGCTACATATATGAGACTTTTTCTGGTTGGAATTTTGTTAAAGGATATTTGGGGTATGATCCAGTACAACAAATGATTTCTGAGGCTCAATAAATATCTCCCTCACGCATGCACCCCACAAACCTTGCACATCACTTTTAAATCGTCATTTGTTTCCAGTTCTTTCTTCATGAACTGATAACCTGCTTCTACTGCTTCGTCGTAGGCTTTCCAATCTCTTAGATCGATTTCTCCCAGCGGCGGGTTGAAGGTTGCGTAGGAGCTTTCGGTTTGTTCTCTGTATTGTTCTTCGCCTGAGACTGTGCCTGTTCGAATAAGCAGGCTGATGAGCGGTGGGCGGAACATGCGTTTCCATAGGGGTTGCTTGATGAGCTTCGTCCAGCTTTCAGGCGTAATGCCTAAGTTCCTTGATACATCGACAGCCAAGATCGGGCCGAAGCATTGCTGAGCCATTTCGATGGTCGGCAGGTTATTAATCACCCCACCATCAACCAGCACGCCTTCCTCTGCCACTACTGGCGGCAATACACCGGGGAGTGAGATACTTGCTCGAAGCGCTCGCCAGATTTTGCCTCTTGTGTGCAGGTTCGGACTGGCGGTTGTCAGATTGGTTGAGACACAAAAGAATGGCAACCAGAGATCGCTTATTTCCAGTTTGCCAAAATTCTCCCGTAATAGACGCTCAACCTTTTTGCCCTTCACCAGCCCTTGAAGGGGAAGCGTATAATCTGAAAGGGGGTTGGTTTCGACGAAGCATTTGCGGATGCTTTTGTCGATTTCATCCAGTGTTTGCCCCATCGCAAGACAGGCGCCAATAATGCCGCCCATGCTGGAACCTGCGATAAAATCTATTGGCACATTGGCTTCTTTCAAGGCCTTGATCACACCTACATGCGCATAGGCTCTTGCGCCACCGCCTGACAATACAAGACCAACACCGCGGCCATTAATCACCCTGCCCCAGCGGTTCCACTCGCTTCCCAGGGATTTGCGGATATGGAAATGACGGTTGGCGTCGATCTTGTCGAGATAATCCTGCGTGGCAATCGGACAGACATCAATCGTGTCATGCAGAATAAATAGATCCACCATCTGATGATCGTGCTGCACTTCCAGAAAGCCACGACTGATTTCGCTGGCAAAGCTTTGCGAAAATTCCGTGACGAGACAAATGCGCTCACTTTGCCTCGCACAACTTCG
>CALAIO010000105.1 GCA_937923355.1 uncultured Rhizobiaceae group bacterium
TCACTTTTATCTCTTGAGAGGAAAGCAGTCATTGGAGCAACCACAACGAAAGCTCACTTTATTTCGCACACCCGCCATTCAGTCATGAAAATTGAACGGCTACATTGGGTCATAAGCAGTCATAACCACACAAAAACCGCCACCCATGATAAAACCACCACCCCCGCGACAATATGTTTTGGCTAATTATAGCCCCTACGAAGGTATGTTTTGACTCTTTTAAGGGAGTCGCATTAAATAGGGGGTGAAGATCGGGGTGTTTGCCCTAACCAACAATTTAGCCAAATAAAAAGGCCAAAGACAAAGGTAAGACTTATGTCCAATATCGAGCTGCAGGACAAGCGGCCGCTTTCTCCTCATTTGTCCATTTATAAACCAATTCCAACCATGGTTGCATCCATCATTAACCGCATTACGGGTGCTGCCTTGTATTTCGGAACCATTCTCGTTGCATGGTGGTTATTTTCCGCCGCAACGTCGCCAACCTATTTCAACTGGGTGTCGGGTTTCTTTAGTTCCTTTATCGGACGTCTTATTTTGTTTGGTTACACTTGGGCACTGATGCACCACATGGCTGGCGGGCTTCGCCACTTGATGTGGGACATGGGCAAGGGTTTTGACAAACATTTCACCACCAAGTTGGCTAACCTTACTTGGGTATTTTCAATTGCTGCGACGATCCTGATTTGGGTCATCGGCTATTCAATTCGATAGGAGAGACCCATGTCAGACAAATCTGCAAAAGATATGCGCACTCCGCTTGGCAAGGTTCGCGGTCTTGGTTCTGCCAAAGACGGTACAGACCATTTTTGGCGCCAACGCGTGACAGCCGTTGCTAATGTACCGCTATTGTTATTCTTCATCTGGATTGTTGTTTCGCTAAACGGCGCTGACCACCAGGAAGTTACCGCGACACTTTCTCACCCCTTCGTGGCTTTTGTAATGTTGGGCGTTATCTTATCTGTATGTGTACACATGAAGCTTGGCATGCAGGTCATTATTGAAGACTACATTCATTCTGAAGGCGCAAAAATTCTTTGCGTCATGTTAAATATTTTCTTCTGTTCTGCGATTGGCATTGCCAGCGCATTTGCAGTTCTTAAACTCGGTTTTGGAGGCTAATCGCAAAGATGGCGACCACAAAAAAAACAAATGGCACTCATGATGGCCCCAAAAATGGGAAAAAGACTTATGAGTTTGTAGATCACTATCACGACGTTGTTGTTGTTGGCGCTGGCGGTGCTGGCCTTCGCGCAACACTGGGCATGGCAGAGCAGGGCTTGTCGACTGCTTGTGTCACAAAAGTATTCCCGACCAGATCACACACGGTTGCAGCACAGGGCGGCATTGCAGCCTCCCTTGGCAACATGGGTCCTGACAGCTGGCAGTGGCACTTGTATGATACCGTCAAAGGCTCTGACTGGCTTGGCGATGTGGACGCAATGGAATATCTTGCGCAAGAAGCACCAGAAGCGGTTTACGAACTTGAGCATTATGGCGTGCCTTTCTCACGTACTGAAGAAGGTAAAATCTATCAGCGCCCTTTTGGTGGGCACACAACAGAATATGGTGAAGGCCCGCCCGTACAAAGAACATGTGCAGCAGCTGACCGTACTGGACACGCAATCCTGCACACGCTTTATGGTCAGTCTCTTAGACATAATGCAGAATTCTACATCGAATATTTCGCAGTTGATCTGATCATGTCAGACGATGGCGTTTGCACTGGCATCATTGCGTGGAACCTCGACGATGGCACAATCCACCGCTTTAACGCGAAGATGGTTGTGCTTGCAACAGGCGGGTATGGCCGCGCTTATTTCTCAGCCACGTCTGCTCACACTTGTACCGGTGATGGCAATGGCATGGTCGCGCGTGCTGGCCTGCCACTACAGGATATGGAATTCGTGCAATTCCACCCAACTGGTATTTATGGTGCTGGCTGTTTGATTACGGAAGGTGCGCGCGGTGAAGGCGGCTATCTGACAAACTCCGAAGGCGAGCGCTTCATGGAGCGTTATGCGCCGACTTATAAAGACCTTGCTTCTCGCGATGTGGTGTCACGCTGTATGACCATGGAAATTCGTGAAGGCCGCGGTGTTGGCAAAAACGGTGATCATATTCACCTGCATTTGAACCACCTGCCGCCTGAAACATTACACCAGCGTTTGCCGGGCATTTCAGAATCTGCTCGCATCTTTGCCGGTGTTGACGTAAACCGCGAACCCATCCCGGTTCTGCCAACCGTGCACTACAACATGGGCGGCATTCCAACCAACTATTGGGGCGAGGTTCTTAACCCGACCGCGAAAAACGAAAATGCAACCGTGCCGGGCCTTATGGCAGTAGGTGAAGCGGCCTGTGCTTCCGTTCATGGTGCAAACCGTTTGGGTTCAAACTCATTGATTGACCTCGTTGTGTTCGGTCGTGCGGCAGCTATTAAAGCCGGTCAAGTGGTCGATCGTGAAGCGCCTATCGCAGTGCCAAATGCAAAATGTTGCGAAAAAATCATGGACCGCTTTGACGCCAAACGCCATGCAGACGGTGCAACACCTACAGCTCACCTGCGCGATGAAATGCAAAAAATCATGCAGGAAGATGCAGCGGTATTCCGCACCGATGAAACCTTGAAACAGGGTTGCAAACGTATGGATACAGCTTACAAAAAACTTTCCGACATCAAGGTTACAGACCGCTCCATGATCTGGAATTCGGATCTGGTCGAAACCCTTGAATTGGACAATCTCATGCCTTGTGCGATTTCCACCGTTTATGGTGCAGAAGCACGCAAGGAGAGCCGTGGCGCCCATGCGCATGAAGATTATAAAGATCGCGATGATAAAAAATGGCGCAAGCACACGCTGGCGACCGTAGATGACAAAGGCAAGGTTAAACTCAGCTATCGCAGCGTGACAACCAAACCTCTGCTAAGCCACAATCAGGGCGGCATTGACCCAAAGAAAATCGCACCAAAAGCACGCGTTTACTAAGGAAAAGGCAAGTGAACACAATTCTCGCAATCACGGTTGGTCTGATTATCAATGGCATCATTGCCTTTGGTATTGCCAAGATTTCCAAAAGTCTTTGGATGGTGGCTGGCCTGACGGTTGTGTTCAAGGCGATTGAAGTCGCGTCAGGGCATTTCCTTGGCATTCAAAACATTACAAGTGTCGGTGCTTGGGCGGTAACGCTCATCACCGGGTTCTTGTTTTTCATGATTACCGTTCAGCTTTATACATTTCTTCGCGAAAGAGCAGAAGAAAAACAAGCTGAAGCATTAGAAAGCAGCAAGGTTTAAACACATGGTTGAACTAGCACTCCCAAAAAATTCGACAATCAACGAAGGCAAGACATGGCCAAAGCCTGAAGGCTCAACCAATCTTCGTGAGTTCCGCATCTATCGCTGGAACCCGGACGATGGCCAGAACCCTTCGATTGATACTTATTTCGTCGACATGGACGATTGCGGCCCGATGGTGCTCGATGGTCTTTTGTGGATTAAAAATAACATCGATCCAACACTAACCCTGCGTCGTTCTTGCCGCGAAGGTATTTGTGGCTCATGTGCGATGAACATCGACGGCACCAACACCCTTGCTTGTACCAAAGGTATGGATGAAGTCGCTGGTTCGGTTAAGGTTTATCCGCTGCCACACATGAAAGTGGTGAAGGACCTTATCCCTGACATGAATAATTTCTATGCGCAGCACCGCTCTATTCAGCCATGGTTGAAAACCGAGAGCAATCAGCCGCGAACCGAATGGCTTCAGTCAGAAGAAGACCGTGAGAAGCTCGATGGTCTTTACGAATGTATTCTGTGTGCATGTTGTTCAACTTCTTGCCCGTCCTATTGGTGGAACGGCGACCGCTACCTGGGCCCTGCAGTTCTGCTACAAGCCTACCGCTGGTTGATCGATTCACGCGACGAAGCAACAGGCGAGCGTCTGGACGATCTGGAAGACCCATTCCGCCTATATCGTTGCCACACCATCATGAACTGCGCACAAGCTTGTCCAAAGGATCTAAATCCTGCGAAAGCGATTGCAGAGATTAAAAAGATGATGGTCGAGCGTCGGGTTTAAGCTGATTGAGTAAACTTGAACATATAGAACACTCCTTACCAGACGACTTTAACGCTGATGTAGTTAGAGAAATTCGTAATCGATTGAACTTGGTTCGCGATCAAGGTGCAACTATATTATTTGCTATCGAAAGCGGTAGTAGGGCTTGGGGTTTTCCCTCTCCTGATAGTGATTATGATTGCCGCTTTGTCTATTCAAGGCCAGTTAAAGATCATCTTCTTTTAAAGCCTTTAAGAGATGTAATAGAATTTCCAATAGAAGGTGATGTTGATACAGGTGGTTGGGATTTGAAAAAGGCATTACTTCTTGCCTTAGGTGGAAACGCTGCCATATGTGAATGGGTTGATTCTATAATTTGCTATGAAGAAGTTCCAAACATTCGCTCTGAATTTAAGACTGTTTTAAATCAGATTACTAACCCAATTGATATCGCTCATCATTACTTAGGCTTAGCTCGATCGGGCATTGAACGCCATAATGTACTCAATGAGGAAATTAAGCTCAAAAAATTATTTTATATTTTAAGGCCGTTAGTTGCCCTTAAATGGATGCAGGATCGAGACTTTAAAGAACTTCCTTCTATGAATTTTAATACTAATATTTCTGAAATACAGCTGGAAGAAACCGTTAAACAAGATATCGATGTATTACTTGCAAAAAAGAAAGTTACCAAGGAAATCGGATACGATATCACACCACCTGCCATTCACAAGTTCATTCAAGACACTTTCAAGAGCTTTGAAGATGCATTGCCAAAGAGTGA
>CALAIO010000106.1 GCA_937923355.1 uncultured Rhizobiaceae group bacterium
CGTAAGAGTGCTGATTTGCGATTTGTTCAAACGTTGTAACATATTGTTTATGTGGAATAAAATCATATGCTTTTGAGACTTTTTGGATATTTGTTTGGCATGGGAATGCTATTGGCAATTCTTGTTGTTGCAGGAATCGCCTGGTATTTGCATGACATGTCGAAAGATCTTCCGGATTATGAAGTTTTAAACGCTTATGAACCACCTGTTACAACGCGTATACATTCAGGCAATGGATCTTTGATGGCTGAGTATGCCCGTGAGCGAAGGTTATACTTACCAATTCAAGCTATGCCTGACACAATCAAGGCAGCTTTTCTGTCTGCAGAGGACAAGAATTTTTATAAGCATGGCGGTGTAGACCCGACAGGTATTGCACGTGCTGTTGTAACCAATATCAAGAACTATGGTTCTGGACGCCGTGCAATTGGTGCTTCAACCATTACTCAGCAGGTCGCCAAAAACTTTCTTCTTTCGAGCGAGCGTTCAATCGATCGTAAAATCAAGGAAGCGCTTTTATCGATGCGTATAGAATCCGCATATTCTAAAGATCGCATTTTGGAACTTTACCTGAACGAAATTTACCTTGGTTTAAGCGCCTATGGTGTTGCTGGCGCGTCTTTGACTTATTTTAATAAATCTGTTCATGAAGTAGAGCTTCATCAGGCAGCATATTTGGCAGCACTTCCAAAGGCACCAAGTAATTATCACCCATTCCGTGACACAGAAAAGGCGTTGACGCGTCGTAACTGGGTTTTGGATCGTATGGTAGAAAATGGTTATGTCACGCGTGATGAAGCTGAAGAAGCAAAGGCCAAGGGGCTCGATGTAAATCCTAGAAGGGGCTCTTCGTACCTTGCGTCGTCTGAGTATTTTTCTGAAGAAGTCAGACGCGAAGTAGTAGATCGTTATGGCGAAGATGCACTTTACGAAGGCGGATTGTCTATCCGAACCACACTTGATCCAATTATGCAGAGAAAAGCCCGCAAGGCGCTACATGATGGTTTGATTGCCTTTGACATCAAACGCGGCTTTAGAGGGCCAATACAAAATATTGAAGTTGGTGAAGACTGGGGTGTTTCCCTAAAAGACATTGAACCTCTTAGAGATGTTCCTGAATGGAAACTTGCAGTCGTACTTGGTGTTGACAATGAAACTGCAACCGTCGGTATTCAACCTGGGAAAAGAGCTTCTGGTAAACTCAAAGATGATCGTCGTATTGGCACAATTGAACTCAAAGATATGAAGTGGGCTCTACGTGTTCGTATTAAAGACGATAAGCGTACCGCTAAGGGGGTTGATGGCGTTCTTAAGGTTGGTGATGTGATTTATGTTGAGCCTATTGGTGAAGACTTGGCAAATACAACGCAGTTTAAATTACGCCAAAAACCAAAAGTTTCAGGTGCGCTTATAGCAATGGATCCACATACTGGCCGTGTTTTGGCAATGGCAGGTGGCTTTTCTTTTGCAGACAGTCAGTTTAACCGCGCGACACAAGCTTTCCGCCAACCCGGTTCCTCGTTCAAGCCTTTCGTCTATGCCGCAGCATTAGACAATGGTTATACACCATCTTCGGTTGTGCTTGATGGGCCTATCAAGGTAGATCAGGGCGGTGACTTGGGTATATGGGAGCCTAAAAATTATGGCGGCAAATTTGCAGGCCCGTCTACATTACGTTTGGGTATTGAAAAATCCAGAAACCTGATGACGGTTCGTTTGGCAAAAGACATGGGCATGCCATTGGTTGCTCAATATGCTGAACGTTTTGGTATATATGATAAAATGCTACCCGTGCTTTCAATGTCGCTTGGTTCTGGTGAAACAACAGTGATGCGAATGGCTGCAGCGTATTCTGTGCTTGCTAATGGTGGCAAGGCTATCAAGCCATCCCTGATTGACCGCATTCAGGATCGTTACGGCAAGACAATCTTCAAACATGAACAGCGTGTTTGTAGTGACTGTAATGCGCAAACTTGGGATGGGCAGCAAGAGCCTGTTCTTGAAGATGATCGTGAGCAAGTGCTTGACCCAATGACAGCTTATCAAATGACTTCAATCATGGAAGGTGTGGTAACACGTGGTACAGCGCCAGTGGTTAAAGAGCTTGGCGTTCCTGTTGCAGGTAAAACGGGTACAACCAACGAAGAAAAAGACGCTTGGTTTGTAGGCTATACACCTGATTTGGTTACCAGTGTTTATGTTGGTTTTGATAACCCGACACCAATGGGCAAAGGTAACACAGGTGGTGGAGTGGCAGCGCCGATTTTCACTAACTTCATGAAAGACGCTTTAGCAGAAAAGCCTAAAGTTGAATTCCGCGTACCAAGAGGCATCAAGCTTATACCAATCAATCGCAAAACAGGATTGCTTGCAAAGGCGGATGGTAACGGCGTAATTATGGAAGCATTCAAGCCTGGTACTGCGCCACCTGACCGTTATTCGGTAATTGGATTTGAAGGCGGTGCGATTTCTAAGGCTATAAAGAAAACAGTTTCACCAGCAGCACAGCGCGCTGTGATTGGTGGTACAGGTGGTCTTTATTAGGCCATGTCTAATTAGTGAGAATTTAAGTTGTCGTATTTGATATCTTTTGTCTCTCTGGTTTTGTGTATTCTCTTATGTTGGATATTGCGGAAACGAATTCCAATTATAATATTCATGTAAAACAAGGGAGAGCGTATGGAAAAGCCATATGGGGCGCGGTATTCGCATTCAGTAACAACAGACGGATTTGAAATTAAAATCCCTGCCAGGCGGAATTGGCTT
>CALAIO010000107.1 GCA_937923355.1 uncultured Rhizobiaceae group bacterium
AACTTCCAACCGCTCTCCAGCTAATAAAGTACCGCCAGTCAGGAGTAGCTCTGGATCAGAACCACCATTATATCCAGTATGTGCTGACGCCCCAAATGTTGTTGGCGCTGATGTCAGCGTATTGCTGATGACAGTATAATTGCCAGCACCAAACACGGCGTCTAGATCGTCTATCATCGAAACATCATCAACCTGCGTTGTGCCTGAATTCTCTACAGACATTACAAATGTAAACTGAGTGTTTCCGTTCGATTGTATGGTAGGCGTTCCAGAAACTGATTTGGTAGCGGTTAATTCTGGTGCGCCACAGAAAATCAGTGGAATATTATTGTTAAAGATTGATGGATCACCCGCCTCAATTTCGAAAGTGAAGTAGAACGGATTTGCAGCCGCACTGCCATCAGACAAATCGCCCGTGTTACCAATTTCACCCGCACCCAAAACAGCTGGATTTGCAGGCAACAAGCTTGTTGCATCCAGAGAACCCAAGGGCAATCTGTCCGTGCTTGCTGCGCCTGTAGCAGGCAAGGTTGCATTAAGGGTGTAAGTACCCGGTGCAGATACGAAGAACTGGAAAGAGCCATCTGAACCATCGCGCACAATCGTGATGTTGTTGGATGTACCAACGCCTGCCTGAGTGCCAATAGGACCCGTTACCGAGATAAAACCGCCTGGCAAGATGCGTGCTGTTTCCTGACAGTAGAAGTAACCTGTCGGGTCATAGTCCTGCGCATCTGGAATACCATCGCCATCACGGTCTCCAGTTGGTGATTCAGCCGTATCAGGAGAACCGTCGTTGTCTGCATCTTCTAGCGGTGGCGGTGTTGGATTTATATCGGTTGCATCACCTGGCGTTACACTAGGGTCATCTGAAGATACTGGCACCGCAATCATGTCAGATGTCGCAGTTGCAGTATTGCCTTGAGACGGGAAGCCCTCAGAAAAATCTACACGTGTTGTAATTATTATTGTGCCTGAATTTGTAGGATCAAGTTGCACATCGCCAACGAATAACTGCGTTATTGCCACGCCATTATAAGAAGCGTTTTCGCTCCCTGTTCCTGCAAAGCCTGAGGCTGTTACATCGGTTGTGATGACGGAAGCTGGCGCAAGTGCTGCGGATAAATCATCCTCAACTTGCAGATTTGTAAGCGTCACATTGCCTGTATTTTCTACATTGATTTCATAAACAATATCGTAAACGAACGGAAAGACTTGCGTCACAGATATCCGTGATTTTGTGATATCCATACTTGGTACATTAGGAATATCCGTAACAGTAGGATCATCGTCACCAGCAGGATTTGCTGGATCGTCAGACAAATCAGATACAGGCGGACCTGTAGGCGGATTGCCAGTGACCGTTGCCTGATTAGTAAAGGAACCTGAATTAATATCATCCTGATCCAAAACCTTGACAGCAGTGAAAGTCGTTGTATCCGAGATGCCCGGCAACAGTGCTGTAATTGGGCCACCTGAAACAGATGCCTCAGGGTCATCCAGCGTGATGTTTGTCAGCGTTACATTGCCCGTATTGGTAACTGTAAATGTATAGGTAATTTCATTGCCTGGAACGGGTGGATTATCAAACCCAGAAATATCAGCTACCTTCTCAACTGCGATAGACGGCATTGGCGTCAGTGGCGTTATGGTTGGATCATCGGTGCCAGTAGGATTTGCAGGATCATCAGATAAATCTGTAACCGCAGGGCCAGTTGGTGGCGTACCAGTTACCGTCGCCTGATTTTCAAAACTGCCCGAATTGATTTCATCTTGCGTCAGCGTATGAACAGCTGTGATCGTAGACGTATCAACCTGGCCCGGAATAAGCGTAATTGGCCCGCCAGAAACAACCGCACCGATATCAGTTACACCCACATCGGTCAGGGTTACATTGCCAGTATTTTCGATACGAAATGCATAGACAATCGTGTCGCCTTCGTCGATGCTACCATCGCCACCATCATTTATCGTTGCTGTTTTTTCAATAGTAATATCCGGAACTGCAGGCAAAGTTATTATGGTCGGATCATCTTCACCTGTTGCATCTGCAGGGTCATCAGATAAATCCGTCACAGGTGCCGCACCGCCTGGAGGATTACCAGAAACGGTCGCCTGATTTTCATAGCTGCCTGAATTGATTTCATCTTGCGTTAAAATGTGTTGCGCAGTGAAAGTTGCAGTATCCACAATGCCCGGAAGAAGAGACGTAATTGGCCCGCCAGATACAACGGCATCATCATCACTAATCGTGATATTAGTAAGCGTCACATTACCTGTATTGGTAACAGTGAAAGTATAGTTGATTGCATCGCCTTCATCGACACTGCCGTCACCACCATCATCAATGGTTGCAAATTTTTCAATTTCGATTGACGGTGCGGTTGGCAGAGTCGTTACTGTAGGATCATCCTCACCTGTTGCATCTGCAGGGTCATCCGACAAATCTGTTATAGGCACTGCGCCACCTGGAGGATTACCAGAAACAGTTGCCTGATTTTCATAGCTACCTGAATTGATTTCATCCTGCGTTAGAATGTGCTGTGCCGTGAAGGTAGCTGTATCTACAATGCCAGGAAGAAGAGAAGTAATCGGCCCCCCTGACACAACGGCATCATCATCACTAATCGTAATATTTGTTAGCGTCACATTGCCTGTATTGGTAACAGTGAATGTGTAGTTGATTGCATCGCCTTCATCGACACTACCATCTCCACCATCATCAATCGTTGCAACCTTCTCAATTGAAATGGAAACGTTCGTTGGAAGGGTCGTGATTGTAGGGTCATCATTACCTGTAGGATCAGTTGGGTCATCCGACAAATCTGTTACAGGTGCTGCACCACCTGGAGGGTTGCCAGAGACGGTTGCCTGATTTTCATAGCTACCGGAATTAATTTCATCTTGTGTCAGAACATGCTGGGCTGTGAAGGTTGTTGTATCAGAAATGCCCGGTAGCAGTGATGTAATTGGTCCGCCTGAAACAACAGCATCATCATCCGTTAAAGTAATACCCGTTAGCGTCACGTTGCCTGTATTGGTAACCGTAAATGTGTAGTTGATTGCATCCCCTTCATCGACGCTACCATCTCCACCATCATCAATCGTTGCTACTTTCTCTATTGAAATAGAAGGCGCTGTTGGAATGGTTGTTACCGTTGGATCATCCACACCTGTCGGATCAGTTGGGTCATCTGACAAATCAGTGACAGGAGCACCGCCACCTGAGGGAGTACCCGAGACGGTAGCCTGGTTTTCATAGCTGCCTGAATTGATTTCATCTTGTGTCAGAACATGCTGTGCTGTGAAGGTTGCTGTATCTGCAACTCCTGGAAGCAGAGATGTGATCGGCCCGCCTGAAACAACAGCATCATCATCACTAATCGTAACATTTGTTAAGGTCACATTGCCTGTATTGGTAACAGTGAATGTATAATTAATCGCATCGCCTTCATCTACACTGCCGTCACCGCCATCATCAATCGTTGCTACTTTCTCAATCGAAATGGAAGGCGCTGTTGGAATGGTTGTTATGGTTGGATCATCATTGCCTGTTGGATCAGCAGGATCATCAGACACATCCGTGACCGCAGGCCCTGATGGCGGTGTACCTGAAACAGTAGCCTGATTTTCATAGCTGCCTGAATTGATTTCATCTTGCGTAAGGGCATGCTGGGCAGTGAAAGTAGCCGTGTCAGAAATACCTGGAAGCAATGATGTGATTGGCCCGCCCGAGACAACTGCATCATCATCAGTGAGTGTGATATTTGTAAGTGTCACATTGCCAGTGTTCGTAACAGTAAAGGTATAGTTTATGACATCACCTTCATCGACGCTGCCATCACCGCCATCGTCTATAACACCCATTTTCTGCACCGCTATTGAAGGCGAACTAGGGATAGTCGTATTGGTTGGATCATCATCGCCCGTCGCATCTGCCGGATCATCAGACAGGTCTGTAACAGGGTCTGCGCCACCTGGAGGATTGCCAGAAACAGTCGCCTGATTTTCATAGCTACCGGAATTAATCTCGTCTTGCGTCAGAATATGTTGGGCTGTGAAGGTTGCTGTATCCGAAATACCCGGAGGTAATGACGTGATAGGTCCACCAGCGACAACCGCATCATCATCCGTTAAAGTAATACCCGTTAGCGTTACGTTACCCGTATTGGTAACAGTAAATGTGTAATTAATTGCATCGCCTTCATCAACGCGACCATCGCCGCCATCATCAATGGTAGAAAACTTCTCAACTTCAATTGAAGGTGTTTGAACAAGTTCTATAATTGTTGGGTCGTCTTCACTGGTCGAATCAAACGGGTCATCAGACAAATCAGAAACTGGCGCACCACCTGAAAACGGCGTTCCTTCGACGCTTGCCTGATTAGAATATGAGCCTGAATCGATCTCTGGTTGGGTCAATACATGTTGAGCTGTAAATGTATCGGTATCTACTGTATCCGGATCAAGAGAGGTCAATGGGCCACCGCTTACAACAGCATCATCGTCTGTAACTGTAATATTGGTGAGTGTCACATTGCCAAGATTTTCAACGCGGAATGTGTAATTGATGACATCGCCTTCATCAACACTACCGTCGCCACCATCATCCACTGTGCCTACCTTGGTAATTACGATTAGTGGGTTTAGCGGAAATGTTACAACTGTTGGATCATCATCAGTACCCGTTGCAGGGTCGTCTGATGGTTCGGATATCGTTCCAGAACCAGGTGTCGTAGCCGTCACACTTGCCTGATTAGCAAATGTACCAGAATTAAGATCATTCAAGGTTATGACGTGAACACCTACAAAAGTTGTTGTGTCTTCTTCACCAGGGGCAAGCGAAATGGAGCCATTGGTGGCAGTCGGATTAACGATAACATCATCGGAAGTAATGGTTGCATCAGTATCTGAAACAAAAATCTGTGACAGATTTACATTACCGTTGTTCACGATGCGGAATGAATAGAGAATTTCATCACCAACCTCGATCGTACCATCGCCAAAGTCATCCAGCACGGCTGTTTTCTCAATCTCAATGGAGGGATTTTGTGGAATTGTAACAATTGTAGGATCCTGCGTACCACCTACAGCAGGATCATCGGAGTCGTTGGTAATCTCCACGCCATTTGGATCTGTAGCTCGAATAGATGCCTGATTTTCAAACTCTCCAGCATCGATATCTTCCTGCGTCAAGGTTCGAGTAGCAGTGTAAGTAGTTGAATCAACATTATTTTGAACTGTAGCTGTTGGATCAAATGGCACAAGCGTAGCAATTGGCGAGCCTGAAAGCACGACACCATTATCTTCCACGATGACATTCGTAAGCGTAACATTACCTGTATTGGTGATGGTGAAAGCATAATCGATTGTGTCCCCAACCTGCACAGGGGTGCTGAAATTTGGCGTGCCAACTTTCTCAACAGTGATACCAGGAGTTTGAACAGCGTTTAAAGTAACACTATCTGGAGGAGAGGTTACTATGCCAACCGCTGTTACATTATCATTTTCTGCGAAGGCTTCATTTGTTACAGAACCAGCATCCAAATCTACTTGGGTAATGGTATATTGAGCAGTACAAGTTTCGCTACTACCCCCAAAAGCGATTGGAACAAGGTTTCCAGTAAAACAAGGGATAGGACCCGAAATACGATCATCAATAACTTCTGTAGTTCCGGTAAGGGTTCTGCCACCATTATTGGTAATCACATAAGTATATGTGATTACTTCACCGACCGCAGTAAAAGGTGCATTGGTTGTTGACTTTTCAATCATCAAGGCTGCTGGTTGACCATCAGGAATAGTTTCTGAAACAGTTGGGGACGTAGTAGTGCCGTCTGTAGAGCTTGCCAAGTTTGTTACCGTACCACGGTCAAGGTCTACTTGGGTGACAGCGTAAGTCCCTGTACAAAGAAGCGTATTATCAGGCGCTGTCGGTGATAATCCTCCAGCAGGAATTGGTTGGCAGCTTATATCTGCAGGATCAGTAATAAGATTATCTGTAATGGAGATTGGAGTGGTAATTCTTGTGTTACCACTATTCGTGACCAGATATTCATAAGTTACGAGATCTCCAACGTTTGCAAAATTCACAATCGTTGCGTCTTTAACTACCGTCATCGCAGGTGATTGCTGAATTGTGGTTACCGTTGGATCGTCGTCACCAGCAGGATTAGCAGGATCATCTGATATATCAGAAACAGGAGGCCCTGTTGGCGGATTACCCTCTACAGTTGCGGTGTTGGTAAAACTTCCTGCATCAATATCATCTTGGGTAATCGAATATGTTGCCTGATAGGTCGTCGTATCGACCTCACCTGGTTCTAAGGCGATTGGTGTTCCCGTAACACTTACCAACACATCCTCAACTTCAATATTCGTAAGCGTTACATTTCCCGTATTTTCAATTCGGAATGAATAAGTAATTATATCCCCTGCTACAGGTGGCGTTGAAAAGCCTGAAATATCATCCACCTTTTCCAGAGCCAATGAAGGTGTCTGAACGAAAGTTACAGTGGTAGGATCATCATTACCTGTGGCATCTGCCGGATCATCCGAAACATCAGTAGCAATTTCACCATTAGGCCCTGTACCATTAACAGTGGCAGTATTTGTAAAAAACCCATCATCGATATTTTGCTGGGTAATAACATGGGTTGCAGTAAAGGATGTTGTGTTTGTAACACCAGGTTGGATCGTAATTGGACCACCTGATACTGACACCTGAAGATCCGTTATCGTTACCCCTGATAGCGGCAAGTTACCTGTATTGGTCACTGTAAACGCATATTCAATGGTATCCCCTTCATCGACACCATCACCCCCATCAATAAGAGTAGCAACCTTCTCAAGTTCAATGGATGCTTCTCGTGCTAACGGGATAATAGTAGGATCATCATCACCAGCAGCATTTGCTGGATCATCGGAATCATCCGTTGCAGTACCGCCAGAAGGCGTATCACCTATAACTTCCGCCTGATTTAAAACTTCACCACGATTAATATTAGCCTGCGTAATGGGATAGCTAGCCGTAAAGGTTGTACTATCAATTTCAGTTGGCAATAGAGATATAGGCCCACCTGAAACCGTAACCAGCGGGTCGGTGATTGTAATATCAGAGAGCGTCACATTACCTGTATTTTCAACTGTAAACGTGTAGTTGATAATATCACCGACATCTGGGCGGCCATCACCGCCATCATCCAAAACACCTACCTTTGTTAAACGGATCATAGGTACTTCTGGTAGTTGCACGACAGTAGGATCATCATCGGTACCAGTGGATGGATCATCTGATGGCTCAGTGATTGGTGGTAGACCAGATGGTGTGTCTGCAGATACTTCCGCCTGGTTTGAAAAGCTACCATTATTAATATCATCTTGCGTTAAAACGCGTGTTGCAGTGAATGTTGCAGTATCAACAATGCCAGGTTCCAGTGTCAGTATTGGCCCACCAACAACCGTTGCATCATCGTCTGTTACATTAACATCTGTGAGTGTCACATTACCTGTGTTTTCAACACGAAATGTGTAGCTGATAACATCGCCTTCTTGTGCTGGTGTAGACAGACCAGAAATATTGGCAACTTTTTCGATTTCAATTACAGGGTTTCTTGCTGGACCTGGCGTTACAATCTCATCACTATCCCCAACGCTTTGGCCACTTGGGTCAGCTGAAGTAGCCGTTACAGAGGCTTCATTCGTTATGGAACCCGTATTAACATCACCTTGTAGGACGGTATAGTTTAGCGAACAGGTTGTGGTATCCGTAACGCCTGGGTCTAAAGAAGCTATCGTACAGGAAAAACCTGCATCGATAGGGTCTGTCACTATGATGTTGGTGAGGCGAACATTGCCTGTATTTTCAACATCAAATGTGTAATTTACCAAACTGCCTTCCGGACCAAATGGTGAAGGAGAAGCAGACTTGGTCACTTCAACTGCAGGGGCAGCAGCTGGGCCATTGATTGTTAGATTACCCGAGCCATTGATCGTTGTACCTTGAGGTGTTGTAGCGCTAGCATTTGCAACATTGTCAATCCGACCCAAGTCTATGTCATCTTGATCAACTGTATAATTTCCAACACATGAATTATCCGTGGCACCCACTGCCAATGTTGGAATTGTACACATTAAAGATGGAATAAGTGGATCAGAAACCATCACGTTAGTAAGTGTTTGATTGCCATCATTGTTCACTGAAATCGTATAAACAACCGTCTCTCCAACTGTTGTAAAAGTTGTTGGGAGTGCTGATTTTGAAATCGCTATTGAAGGGGTCGTATTGGCATTTACTGTTTCTGTTGCAGGAGCAGATACAACGGGTGTTACGCCCATAAAGGTTGTATTTGCCGTTGCCTCATTGACAACAACGCCAACATCCAAATCATCCTGATCAACTGAATAAGTGAAAGTTCCCGTACAGCTAAAACTCTCACCTGGTGTCAAATCAGGATTGGCAGGCGTCGGTGTATAACAGGCAATTGGAGAGCCTGGAATTGTATTATCCGTAATCGTAATAGGCGTTGCAAAAGATACCGTTCCATCATTTGTCACTTCAAATGAATATGTAATTGTATCGCCAACGTTTGCAAAAGTAGAACCACCAGCGGCAGTCTTTGTTAACATTAATGACGGAACACCACCGAGTGGGATAGTTTCTGATACTTGTGGTGAGGTTACATTTCCATCTGTTGCAGTTGCCAGGTTTGTCACTTCAAACAAAGCCACATCATTTGCATCTACAACGTATGAACCTTGGCATTCAATGCTTTGTGAGGGTAACAATCTGCTCGTTGCTGGTGTCCCGACAAGTGGCAACGGATCACAGGTGACAGATGGGATACGGCTATCCGTAACTGTAATCGGATCAACGATTGAAGTGTTGCCCGAGTTGGTTACAACATAAGTATAATTCGCCACTGCACCAACGACAAAATCAACCGGGTCAATAGGGTCAGCTGTTTTTGTCAGTGTTAATGCAGGGAGTTGAGTTGCATTCACCGTTACATCATCAGGTGCTGATGTTATCACACCATCTGTTGCATCAGCCGTATTTGTAACATTACCCAAATCAAGATCATCTTGGTCGACTGTGTAAGTTCCTGTACAAAGAATAGAGCTGCCTGGATCAAGAATACCGCCAGTGAGTGGCGAACAAGAAACCGAAGCAATACGATCATCTGAAACACTAATCGCAGACGTGATTGTAACATTACCCGTATTGCTGACTTCATATTCGTAGAAGAGTTGATCACCTACTGAATCATAAGAAGTTGGCGAAGCTGATGTTAGACGCTTATCAATCGTTAACTCAGGTGTTTGAGTGCCTGTTACCGTTACAGTATCCGAGTTTGATGTAGCAACACCATCACTGGCAGTCGCAATGTTTGTTACAGAACCTGCATTAAGATCGGGCTGGGTTACCGAATAATTTGCAGTACATGTTAAAGAATTACCAGGTAGCAAGCCGCCTACCGGAATAGCAGGACAAGAAACATTGCCTCCTGCTGCATCAATAACATCGTCAGAAATTGTAATGGGCGCCGTGATCGACACATTGCCATCATTGGTCACTTCATAAGTATATGAAATTGTATCACCAAGGTTTGTGAAGTCAGTTGTTGTGGTTTGTTTATCAAGTGTGAGAACACGGTTTTCTGCAATCACACTTACAGCAGCATTTGCAGTCGGTTCTACAATTGTACCGCGCGCAGGTACAGCTTCTGCTGTTGCTGTATTGGTAATATCGTTTTGTGCATCTACATCACCTTGCTGAACGACATAAGTCGCCTGAAATTGCTGAATGGCATCGGGCGCAAGCGTAACATTTGTTGGTGTAATTGCAGATAATGTCCCTACCCCATTATGCACGTCAGATACATTTACATTGTTGAGTGTAATATTGCCGGTATTCTCAACTTCATACGTGTAGGTAATCGTATCACCTACATTCGCACCACTTGTAATTGATGGCGTTTTAGTAATTGTCATTAAGTTATTGGCAGCGGGACCAGGAATTTCCAATTCACCCGATACAGCGCCAAGCGTGCCTTCAGTTGGCGTCGCTGTGACAGAGGCTACATTTCTAAATATGATGTCATCATCTAGATTTTGTTGAGTAACCGTATGTTGGCCAGTACAAGTCATTACCTGGCCGCTTGTTAACGTTTGAAGAGGACAACTCACTGCACCCGTAATAAAGGTATCGGTTACCTCTACGTTTGTTAGCGTAACAGAACCAACATTGGATACCAGAAACTCATAATTGATAATATCATCAACAGCTGAATAGCTTGTCCTATCAGCAGTTTTCTCGATTGTGATACCTGGCGCCACTTCTGGTGTACCTGTTGCATCATTGCCATCGCGGAAAAACCAGAAATTATCACCACGATTTGAAGAGCCATCATCATCAAATACAAATGGCGTGGTTGAACCTTGTGTAAGAATATTATCAAGCAAGCCGGGAACTGGTGTTAGATCAAACCAGCCTGTGCTGGTTTCATTTGACCCTTGGTTACGAAAACAGTTTTCAAAGCCCAGTGATGTAGTACCGGTTCGGTTTGTGCGTTCTACCTGCTCTGGTCCTGAGAAACTTCCGACCCTGAAACCATTTACCTCAAAGAAAACATCATTGAAGTCAAAGTTACCGGGACATGCGTCACCATCTCTTGCCGTTAAACGTGCATAACCTTCTACAATTGAGCCCCCAAAATATGTAGAACAAGCTGTTGGCCCACAATTAAGAGCCTGTGATGGGCCGAGCTGAAAAGGGTTTCCTCTGAATGCCGCTGGTTGACCGGTAAACTGAAAACCCTGAAATTGAGTGGATGGATTTACAAATTGGTAATAGATGTTTCCGTTTGCGCCAATGAGTACAAACATTGTACCGCCAACGGGTGGATATGT
>CALAIO010000108.1 GCA_937923355.1 uncultured Rhizobiaceae group bacterium
CATCGTTACGAGCAACGAAGTCTGTTTCCGAGTTCACTTCAACAACCGCAGCTGTTGCGCCTGATGATGCAATAGCTACAAGACCTTCAGCAGCCACGCGGCCTGATTTCTTTTCAGCTTTTGCAATACCTTTTGAACGTAGCCAGTCCATTGCTGCATCCACGTCACCGCCATTTTCTGTCAGTGCGTTTTTGCAGTCCATCATGCCTGCGCCTGATTTTTCACGTAATTCTTTCACTAGAGCAGCTGTAATAGCCATTTTAGCCTCTTTTCCGGTTTTAAAACCATTTTTGCGGGAGGGCCCGACCCTACCCGCTTATTAAACTTGAATTTTGGCTCGCTCATTTAAAAGCGAGCCATGTTTTTAAATTAGCCTTTTGCCAATTCAGCAGCTTGTTCAAGCCAGTTATCGCGCTCGATACGGCCTTTGAAGCTCAAACGATCATCGACCATGTCGATTTGCTCTTTGGTAAAAGCAGCAACTTGGGCAAACTTTGTGATGCCAAGATCATGCAGCTTACCTTCAAGAACCGGACCCACGCCTGAGATTTTCTTCAGATCATCTGGCTCGCCTTCTGGCTTGGCAAACAATGCATCGCCTTCAGGTGCAGCAGCTGGTGCTGGTGCAGGTGCAGGTTCTGGAGTTGGCTCTGGTGCAGGTGCTGGCTCAGGAGCCGCTTCTGCAACTGGCGCAGGTTCAGCAGCAAGCGCTTCTTCAACCGGTGCTTCAACAGCAGCGCCAAGATCAACGCCTGATGAACCTTGCTGACGTGCAATACCGTCGATTGCTGCTTTTGCGATTAGATCGCAGTAAAGCGAAATTGCGCGAGCCGCGTCATCGTTACCAGGAATTGGGTAATCAACGTTGTCTGGGTCACAGTTTGAATCCAAGATAGCAACAACAGGAATGTTAAGCTTCTTGGCTTCCTGTAGCGCGATTGATTCTTTGTTCGTATCAACGATGAACAAAATGTCAGGTGTGCCACCCATGTCCTTGATACCACCAAGTGCACGCTCAAGCTTATCGCTCTCACGAGTAAGCATAAGACGTTCTTTTTTGGTTAGAGAAGCAGCAGCTTCACCACCCAGAATGCCTTCAAGCTCACGTAGACGCTTGATTGACTTGGAAATTGTATTCCAGTTGGTAAGCATGCCGCCCAACCAACGTGCGTTTACGTAATACTGAGCAGAGCGTTTTGCTGCATCTGCAATAATTTCTGATGCCTGACGCTTTGTACCCACGAACAACAGACGTCCGCCGCCTGCAACTGTGTCGGAAACCATTTTCAAAGCCTGATCCAAAAGCGGAACAGTTTGTGAAAGGTCAATAATGTGAATGTTATTGCGTGAACCGTAAATGTAACGATCCATTTTTGGGTTCCAGCGTGATGTCTGGTGACCGAAGTGCGCGCCTGCTTCTAGCAATTGGCGCATGCTGTAATCTGGCAATGCCATGTTGTATTTCTCCTTTACCGGTTGAACCTCCGCAGGGAATGAAAAGCAAATGCCTTCACCGGAACGTTTTCATTTGGAACATTTTCTTATCATTTTTGCTTGTCGCTCAAATGGAAAAAGCTGCCGTGACCAATGTCTATTCAGGGACTGAGGGTCAAAAACGCAATCCTGCGTGTGGAATGGGCGTGGTTATAGCTGAAAATTGGGGTTTGTAAAGGGGAAATGTCAACGGTGCTTTATGCAGTGCTTCAATTTAAAAATGAGAGGGTTACTTTTGGTTTGGATGGCTGGTGATGATCCAAGGCAGTCATTCAGATGTTTTTCATAGTTCTGATTATTTCAATGCCTAAAACAAAATCGCTGCACTAACTAGTATATAACACATGACGCCCATTAATTTCATAAAACCAATAAATTGATTATCTGCTGTTTCATCCTCTTTCACAATATATCTGCAAATTGAATATCTAAAATAATTATAAATGCTATTTCTTTTTTTATAAAAAATTCTCCATTTTTTATAATTGGATTTCTGGAGTAAAATTAGCGGCAGAAAGACTACAGTTAATTTCAAAACCACTAAACTTATATTTAAAAATGACAATTAAAATTCCTTTGTGAACGAAATTTATATAACGTTAATAACGTTATGAGCCATCAAAACTTACAATTCTTATGTAGTACTTGTTAAGTACCAACACATCTGAAGACTAAAACAAGGCTTAAGGTTTGCTGAAAATAGTACTTAATAGCCACGCTTCAATATCTTGCCGCTTCTGGCACGCACCTACAATTGAATAAAATAGACAACCTCACTTCTCGTCATCCCGGTTGCCATGCAAACCGGGATCCATTGACGCTGTCATCAAGTGCGGGGAGAAATTTATTTTCTTATCCTTTGCGAGGAGAACCAATAAGTCCAAGTAACATTATCATCACCCATCTCGCTAACATGTTCATTATTAATGTGTTGAGCGATATAATGGATCCCGGTTCGCATAGCGACCGGGATGACTAGCGGATGGAGTTCGCTTTAGGTCTTTCCTTCTCCCCTTGTGGGAGAAGGTGGCGCACTTGAGCGAAGCGATAAGCGTCGGGTGAGGGGTAATGTCGGGATAAAGAATATGTTGCTAGCATTACCCATCATCCGTCAGCTGCGCTGCCACCTTCTCCCACAAGGGGAGAAGGGAAAGAACACAACCGCACAAACAAGAAAGAAAACGTTCAATTACATTGACTTTAACACCCAAGCTTGAAACTTTATCGTGAGAAAAGAATCCAACATGGAGCAGTCGTATGTCACAAGGCTTAATGAACCTCGTCTTTGTTCAAATCAGATGCAAGCCTGGTACAGCCTATAAAGTGGCTGATATTTTATATGAACGTGAGATTTGTTCATCGCTTTATTCAATCAGTGGCGAATGGGATTTGCTGGCCAAGATTTATCCGCCAAAAGATGCTGATGTTGGCAAGTTTTTGAATGAGAATGTGCAGGATATCGAAGGCGTTGAGCGCACACTTACAACGCTTACTTTCAAGGCGTTTTAAAAAACGCGAGCTTTCAAGGCGTTTTAAACCAGTTCAACATCCAACACACCAGGCACTGCTTTCATGGCGCTTTGGAGTTGCGATGAGACTGCGTAGCGTTCCTTTAACTGCACTTCGACTTCGCGCTCGCCATTACCTTGAATGACAACGAATGAAACACGGCTGTTGCCGCGTTTATTAAGCAAGGGCGAAAGGTTTTTTACAGGGGATTGATCTCGCAGGAAGATTGTTAAGTCGCGCTGTTCGCGAGAAGCTGCTTTTTCAAGGGATTCAACGCTATTGATTCTGACACTCACCCCTTCTGGACGCATGTCCGCACCAACGAGAAGAATAACGGATTGGCCGACTTGAAGGTCGTCACGAAAGCGCATCAATGATTCTTCAAAGATTACCGCTTCATATTGGCCAGAAGGGTCTGAGATCATAATGATGCCCATGGCTTTACCTGTGCGGGTTTTGCGTTCTTGCTTACCTGTAATTGTGCCAGCCAGTCGCCCAGCTGTTGCGCCATTTCTGACTGAGGTTTCAAATTCTGCATAAAGCTGAACACGCATTTTGGTTAGCATTTCGCGATATTCATCCAGCGGGTGAGCGCTTAGGTAGAAACCAACCGCGCCAAATTCGCGGTTGAGTTTTTCGCTGGCACTCCAGGCTTCGCAGAAAGGCATTTCGATTTTTGTTGCATCACCGCCTGAAGCTTCGCCGAACATATCATTTTGTCCTGTTTCGCGGTCACTTGCAGTTCTGCTTGCGTGTGCAACCAAACGCTCAAGACCAGCCAACATACGTTCTCTGGCATAATCGAAACAATCAAATGCGCCAGCGCAAATCAGGTTTTCAAGTGTGCGCTTATTAACCTGGCGAATATTAATGCGAGAGAAAAAATCTTCGATGGATTTATAATCACCGTTTTCACGACGCTCGGAGACGATTTGTTCAACAGCCCCCTCGCCCACACCTTTAATGGCGGCTAAGGCATAAAAGATTTTTCCGTCGCTTACTTCAAAGCCGACACCCGAAGTTTGGACGGACGGCGGTACAACGCGAATTTCTTGCGCCTCCGCATCTTGATAAAAGATGCTGAGCTTGTCGGTGTTGCCCAAATCAAGCTGCATGGAACCAGCGAGAAATTCGACTGGGTAATTACAGCGTAAATATGCGGTTTGGTAAGAGACAAGCGCGTAGGCGGCAGCGTGTGATTTGTTGAAGCCGTAGTTGGCAAATTTTGCAAGGAGATCAAAAATGACATTGGCTTCGCCTTTATTAATGCCACGCTCAACAGCACCATCCACAAATCGTACCCGTTGCGCCTCCATTTCAGAGGCGATTTTCTTACCCATGGCGCGGCGCAAGAGATCCGCTTCGCCAAGAGAATAACCAGACAGGATTTGTGCAATTTGCATCACCTTTTCCTGATAAATAATCACACCGTAGGTTTCTTTCAGAACCTCTTCTATTTTT
>CALAIO010000109.1 GCA_937923355.1 uncultured Rhizobiaceae group bacterium
AGGTCTGATATTTCAAAGCCTAAAAATGGATTAAATGACAGCGATGGATTTCCCTGAAACGTAACCTTGCGCCCCGTGACTTCCTCTATCTTTGCCGTGATGCCATTTTTTACCGTCTGTGAAGAAACCAAAAACGGAATAGCTGTCAAACATGCAGCTATCAGCAGCAGAACAACCATTGCGCCTGTAATCAACCGTTTCATTTATTCCCCTTGGTTCTTGCGATACTTAACCAGTAATTGTTTTCTCGATATTTTGCATATCAATTTTGCAAGATGCCTGACTTGCTTTTATAACAGAAATTAGCTCTTGTAACCCTTAACTATGCTTTACCAACAAGCTAGGTAAATATACCGTATGGTCCAAATCATTGCTTGTTAAAACAGGATTATCATGACTGAAAATTCCCCGCTTTGGACACCTTCCGCTAAACAGATCGCAGACAGTCGCATGAGCGAGTTTGCACGTAATGTTGAAGCCAGTGAAGGGATCACTTTTTCAGATTATGATTCATTACATGAATGGTCTTGCCAAAGTGGCGGGAAGTTCTGGGACAAGCTATGGGACTATGCTGGTGTCATTGGTGATAAGGGCGAGCGGATTGTTGCTGATGAGCATAAAATGCCTGGCGCAAAATATTTTCCTGATGCGCGCCTGAATTATGCTAAAAACCTTTTGAAATACAAAGGCAGTAGTGAGGCGATTGTTTTTCGTGCCGAGGATAAATTTGAAAGCCGTATGACGCATGATGAATTGCATGCGATGGTTTCCCGCTTTCAACAGGCGTTTGTTGCCGATGGCCTTGAAAAAGGTGACCGTGTTGCCGCCATGATGCCGAACATGCCTGAGACCATTGCTGCAATGCTGGCTGCAACATCCTTGGGCGCGATTTGGTCATCTTGTTCGCCAGATTTTGGTGTGAAGGGTGTTTTGGATCGCTTTGGACAAATTGCCCCGAAGATTTTCATAACTTGTGATGGCTATTGGTATGGTGGCAAGCGTATTGAGATTGCTGATAAACTGAAAGAAATCGTGCCAGAACTTAATTGTATGCGGACGGTTTTGGTTCCTTTGTTGGGTGAAGCCGAGAAAGTTACTGACGGTTTATTGAATACGATTTCCATGAAGGAGTATCTGTCCGGATACGATGCCAAACCAGTTGAGTTTGAAAAGCTGGAGTTTTCGCACCCGCTTTACATCATGTTTTCGTCTGGCACGACTGGCATTCCAAAGTGTATCGTGCATTCCCATGGTGGATCCCTGATGACCTTGATCAAGGAGCATCAATTGCACGTTGGCATGAAACAGGGCGACCGCGTTTTCTATTTTACCACCTGCGGCTGGATGATGTGGAATTGGCTTGTTACAGCGCTTGCCAGTGGGGTGAGCCTGATGCTTTATGATGGATCGCCATTTGCACCTGATGAGAAAGCAATTTTCGATTTCGCTGAGCAAGAGAAGTTCACGCTTTTCGGTACATCAGCCAAATACATCGATGCGGTGCGCAATACGGGTCTTCGCCCTATTGATACGCACGATCTATCAAGCGTGCGCATGATTGGCTCGACAGGCTCGCCCTTAGCGCCTGAGAATTTTGACTTTGTCTATTCAGGCATCAAGCAAGACGTACACTTGTCATCGATGTCTGGCGGGACTGATTTGATGGGCTGTTTTGTCATCGGTATTCCGTGGAAGCCCGTTTATAAGGGCGAAATTCAAGGGCCTGCCTTGGGCATGGATGTGCAGGTTTGGGATGATGATCAAAACCCAATTACAGGCGAGAAAGGTGAATTGGTTTGCGCCCATCCGTTTCCTTCCATGCCAAATGGATTTTGGGGCGATGCTACGGGCGAGCGCTATCACAATGCCTATTTTGCGCAATTTGATAATGTCTGGTGCCATGGGGACTTTGCAGAGATCACGCCAACAGGCGGCATGATTATTCATGGACGTTCTGATGCAACGCTTAATCCGGGTGGTGTGCGTATTGGTACGGCAGAAATTTACAATCAGGTTGAGCAAATGGAAGCCGTAGAGGAGGGGCTTTGCATCGGGCAAGATTGGGAGAGTGATGCGCGCGTTATACTTTTCGTAAGGTTAAGAGAAGGGCTTACGTTAAGTGAGGTGTTGGAAGCCGACATTCGAAAGCGAATTCGCACAGGTGCATCGCCAAGGCATGTTCCTGCAAAAATCATTCAAGTTGCTGATATTCCAAGAACAAAATCTGGTAAAATCACAGAACTCGCCGTGCGTGATGTCGTTCATGGGCGTCAGGTAAAGAACAAGGAAGCGCTTGCAAATCCAGAAGCTTTAGAGCTTTTCGCAGACCTTGAAGCGCTTAAATCCTAATAAACAGGGTTAACAAAAAGTAAGCAGGAAATTAACCTTGTTATAGTTTGATACAGGTGAAATAACTGACAAAACCTTAATATTAAGGTTTTGTTAATCTTTGAAGGGCAATGTGATCTTAACAAAGAGCTAACGGATTAACTTCCCCTCTTTACCGAGATTTAAACGTGCAAGTGCTCTCACACTTTAAATTA
>CALAIO010000110.1 GCA_937923355.1 uncultured Rhizobiaceae group bacterium
TTGCAGAGGAGGGTACGTTTCCTTCATCCAAAACATGAGGTTTTGGATGCAATACTTTGATATTACGTAAGGAAATGTAATGAGCAAGCGTATTTCTGCTAAATATAAAATTGACCGCCGTCTTGGCGAAAATATTTGGGGTCGTCCAAAATCACCTGTAAACCGTCGTGAATATGGCCCTGGTGAACATGGTCAGCGCCGTAAGGGTAAACCGTCTGATTTTGGTATCCAGCTTCATGCGAAGCAAAAATTGAAAGGTTACTACGGTAACATTTCTGAAAAACAATTCCGCAAGATTTATGGTGAGGCTGTTCGTCAAAAAGGCGATACATCTGAAAACCTGATTGGTCTTCTTGAAAGCCGTTTGGATGCAATTGTTTACCGCGCAAAATTTGTAGCAACAGTTTTTGCAGCGCGCCAGTTCATCAACCACGGTCATGTGAAAGTAAACGGCTCAAAGGTCGATATTGCTTCTTATCGTTGTAAGGTCGGTGATGTGATTGAAGTGCGTGAAAAATCAAAGCAACTTGCTTTCGTACTTGAAGCCATTCAACTAGCAGAACGTGATGTTCCTGACTATATCGATGCTGACCACAGCAAAATGACAGCTACATACGTTCGTAAGCCGGCATTTGGTGATGTTCCTTACCCAGTTGTTATGGAACCAAACCTCGTGGTTGAATTCTACTCACGCTAAGCGTAACGAAAATAATTAAGTGATCTCAATGCCCGGTTAGTCCGGGCATTTTTGATTCTGGTCGATGTATTAACCAGTTTTCCATGTGTGATATGTGTCACATTGTGGGATTATATAAAATTTAGTACAAATGTGATTAGGTTATTTACTAGCTGTAGTGTAATAGCTTACCATAGGTAATATTTTTCTTTCGCCCTTTATAAGGAAAAACTTTATGCAAACACGTATTCTTCTAAGCGCTTTATTGGCTGGTAGTGTCATTTCAGTGCCTGTGACTGCAGAAGCAGCACAGAAGAGAAAAACGCTTTTTGAGGTTTTGTTCAAGAAAACGCATGAGCGAAAGCTAAAGAAAAAGCAAAGACTTGAAGCTTTGCGACAACAACAATTACAAACCCAGACAGTTGTAAAAAAGAAGCCAAAGAAGAAGAAACTTGCCAAAGTGGAGGCAAGTAAGAATTATGCTTACCGCGTTGCAAAGAGAGCTCCGATTGTTCTGGTCGCTGCTCCAGTAAGTTTTGCCTTGGCCAATACGGGCAGCGAAGATGTGCAATCTGAAAAAGTAACGCTTTCACTTCTTACAGCAGACATTGTCAACGCAGGTAAAATGAACATGCGTGCCGAAGCACATTTGGCTTCAGCGGTTGCTGATTTTTACAAAGAAAATCAGAAATATTATTGGCTGGATGAAGTGGGTTCTTATAATGCAAGAGCTAAATCTGCACTGAAAGTCTTGTCTCAAGCTGATCATTACGGCTTGCGACCAGATGATTATCAAGTCGATGCAAGCGTACTTGCATATGATTTGGATGAAAAAGCTCTGTCACGTGAGAAGATCAATCGCGAAGTAGCGCTTACAACAGCTGTGTTGCGATATGCCATGGATGCGAAATTTGGAAAGATTAATCCAAATCGCCTCAGTGGGTATCATGATTTTCCAGTTCATTACGGAAAATCTGATGATATCCTTCTGGAAGTCATGGAAAGCAGTATTCTACAACACACGATGCAATCACTTCACCCGTCGAATGCAAAATTCAATGCTTTAAAACGTGAACTAGCGTCACTGCGTGATATTGAAGACGATATTATTGAACTTGATCCGAAGACATTTATCAGGCCAGGTCAGTCGCATGCGGAACTGCCAAATATTGTTATGGCAATCAAGCAACGTGGTTCGAAAACACTGCTTGAAAACCATTCGGAAGTTTTGGATGAATATTACGGGTATCTCGAATACACAAAAGAGTTGTTACCTGTCATCAAAGCCTATCAGAAAGAAGTGGGTCTTGGTCCTGATGGGATTGTTGGGCGTAATACCATTACGAAACTGGCAGGCATACCTTCTAAAGATAAAGCGATGAAGCTTGCGCTTTCAATGGAGCGTTTACGCTGGCATCCGCATCAGTTTGGTGAGCGTCATGTCTTTATCAACCAGCCTGAATATCGTGCACGCTATATTGAAAATGGCAAAGAAGCCTTGTCGATGCGTGTTGTTGTTGGAAAAAAATCAAACCAGACAAATTTCTTTTATGATGAAATTGAGCATGTAACTTTTAATCCTTATTGGGGTGTTCCGCGTTCAATCATCGTGAATGAATTTGCACCGAAGTCTGTTTCTAACCCTGGGTATCTCGATCAACAAGGTTATGAACTACGATCATGGGGTGGTAAAAAGCTTAGCTCTTCCAATATTAATTGGAGTGAGATTGGCACGACACCTCAATTTAGTGTTCGCCAAAAACCTGGTCCTAAAAATGCTTTGGGTAGCTTGAAGATCATGTTCCCAAATAAACATGCTATTTACATGCACGACACACCTGCGAAAAGTCTGTTCAAGAGACAACACAGAGCCTTTAGTCATGGTTGTGTTAGGTTACACGACCCACAAGCGATGGCTGCGGCTGTACTGGGTAAAAGCAAAAGCCAAATTTTTGCAAAAATTAAACCTGGGAAAAATAAAACTGAAAAACTATCTGTAAAAGTTCCAGTCTATGTTTCTTACTTCACTGCTTGGCCTCAAGAAGATGGTACTGTAAAGTATTTCAATGACATGTACGAACGCGATGTGCATTTGATAAAGGCATTTAAAGCTACCGAGAAAGCCAGATCAATCAACATTAGTTCCTGATGATTTGATTATAATATAAAAAAAGCCGCCTTAAACAGGCGGCTTTTTTTATTGGTTTTATGAACTTATCGTTTGGCGAAATTAATTGTGCCTACACTAAAAATCTTGCCGGTTTTTGGATCTGTTCGGCTTATTGCAACATCAAAGGCTTTTGAGCTTCTGCTGTTCATTATTATTCTTGCAGAGATATCCTGTTTGCCAATACGGTCACGCGCTTTGAAACTGAAGTTGATTTTTGAACCACTTCTTTTGCCGCTAAAGTTACTTTGTTTCAAGTTTGCGAATGAGCGGAACATATTGGCTGTGTAAGAGTTTTTGCCACCATTTTGCTGGATAAAACCGTTTAAGCTGAATACAAAGCCGCTAACAGCGCAATTGCCAGACATTTTCAGTTTTGCTGCACCATCCGGTTTGCTTTTTAGTTTACATCTGATGGATTCTTTTTTTGCCTTTGGACCAGATTTTACAAGGCCTTTGCCGCGCCAGCTTCCGGTCATGTTTTCGAATATTTTCGGTGATGCACTTACGCTTACACTGCTTGTTGGAACTGCCAATATGCTTATTGATAAAGCGCTTGCTGCGAATAGTCTCTTCAGCATTAAATCCTCCATGCCGTTATTTTCCAGCTTCCTTGTTATTAAGTATAGCAAGATAAGCTGGTAACTGAAATATGTCAGCCAGGAATGCCAGCATCAGTGTCATGATGACGACCAATGCAAAAACTGCCATGGCTGGTAATGTACTAAAGCACATTATGATGAGACCACCTGATAAAATTAACGTGGTCGAAAAGAGAGCAGGGGTTACTTCCTTAACAGCGCCTGCGACCGCTGGTAAATTATCGTGATCACGTCTGTTTAACATGTATTGGTTAAGCATATGTATCGAGTCATCTACTGCAATGCCAAAGGCAACAGTGAGTGCGACTGCAATTGACATGTTAAGCGGGATACCCGCCAGATATAGAATGAGTTCGACGCAGACAATTGGCAGCATGTTCGGTACCAGACATGCCAAACCAAGTTTAATCGAGCCGGATGAAAGTGCAATCAATACAATAGACAATAATACTGCTACAAGAAGACTGATGCGCAGGTTATCCATTAGCCTTGGTGCAACAACACCAGAAAGAACAGGGTAGCCTGTTATCTTTACATAGGATTGTAAGCCGCGTTTTTCCAAGGCTGTATCCATGCTGCTCAGGCGTTCTTGCATTTCACTTTCGGATAAATTAGCAGAAGAGAATATGGTCACCAGAACTTGGGATTTGTCTTCGGATATAAATCGGCTTGTGAGGAAACGCGGCAGTTCATCAATGAGTTTTTCATCGATTTTGCCACCTGCTTTTTTGATTTCGTCTGCAAAGTCGGCCAGTGAATAAAACGAGCCTGCGGGGAAGACATCTTTAACCGCTTCAATCGTTTCGTAGACACGACCTTCGTTTTTGGGGGCGTCCAGCGCTATGGTTTGATCCATATCGACGATGGCAAATAATGGCGTGGAACCATAATAGGTTGAATCGATGTAATTTTCACTCTGGCCAACTTCAGACTGGTTGCCCAGATAATCGATCAGGCGAAACCTGCTGTCTATGACGGTATGCGCATAAAGGCCAGCAGCACATAGTAAGAGACCGGTAAAGAGAACAGCTTTTCGGTAATTCAACAATTTCATCGCCGGACCAGCCAAAACGCCAACTTTGCTTGCAACGCTTTTCTTTGGTGTGAAGCCATATTTGCTAGCCCAGTAAGCACCCAATGGCAGCGCTACAATAACTGCGACAAAGCCACCAAACACCGCAATTGCGCCGACAATGCCTAATTCATACAATCCGTTGTTGCCACTTAAA
>CALAIO010000111.1 GCA_937923355.1 uncultured Rhizobiaceae group bacterium
AACGGGCGGCAAAATTAGCGATGTTGTTAACATCGGCATTGGCGGATCAGATTTGGGCCCTCGTATGGCTACTCAGTCACTTCGAGAATTCAATGATGGGCCAAAAGTACATTTTGTTGCTAATTCTGACGCCACAGACCTGGATGATATTCTCGAATATATCAATCCGCAAACAACGCTTTTCATCGTTGCATCAAAATCATTCACTACTGCAGAAACCATGCTTAACGCTCGCAATGCCAAACGCTGGATTGAAGCTGCGATTGGCAAGGAAAATGCTGGCAAACACTTTTGTGCCTTATCGACCAATCTTGAAGCCACCAAGGCATTTGGTATCGAAGACGAACGTACCTTTGGATTTTGGGATTGGGTTGGGGGCAGATATTCAATCTGGTCAGCCATCGGATTGTCATTAATGATTTCAATTGGACCAGGCGATTTTGATGAATTTCTTGGTGGTGCATATTCAGCAGACCAGCATTTCAAGAATGCACCTTTGGATAAAAACATACCCGTCATGATGGCGCTTTTGGGTGTTTGGTACAGAAACGTCTGGGGTTTTCAAACACAGGCGGTCATGCCCTATGATAGCCGAATGTCACGTTTCCCGGCTTGGCTTCAGCAGCTTGATATGGAATCAAATGGTAAGTCCGTTTTGAAATCCAATGAGCAAACTCAGCTCGATACAGGCCCAATAATTTTTGGTGAAGTTGGAACTAATGGTCAGCATGCTTTCTACCAGCTAATCCATCAGGGAACGGTTATCATTCCATGTGATTTTCTGCTGGCAACCACCGGATACGGGGGGCAGGAAAACCGCAATATGTTGATTTCTAATTGCCTTGCACAAACACAAGCGCTGATGATGGGCAGAACACTGGAAGAAGCGGATGGAAACCCTCATCGTGTTTTTGAAGGTAACAGACCGAGCAATACATTCCTCTACAAGGAAGTGACGCCGCATGTCCTTGGTATGCTGATGGCTTTTTATGAGCACAAGGTTTTCATTCAAGGCGTTTTGTGGGGTATCAATTCATTTGACCAATGGGGGGTGGAACTTGGCAAAGAGCTGTTGCACACGATTGAACCCATGTTGGAAGAAGGTAATTCGCAAAAAGCCCAGAATAGTTCGACGCAAGGTTTGCTGGATGCAATCCATCAAATGAAAAATAGCTAAATAGTTCAATTTATTCCAAGCAAAAAAAAGCCCCCGCTTTAATAAAGAGGGGGCTTGATTGATCGTATTGCAGTTAGCCTACTCCGCAGGAGCAGCTTCCATTTCTTCATTGATCGTTGCTATACCAGCCGCTTCACGACGAGTGTCGTTATAAATTGCTTTGACAAGTGCAACACACATCAAAACCATAACGAGTGAGAACGGTAGCGCGCCAATAACCATCGCGGTCTGAATGGCTCCAGTCCCGCCGGAGATCAGCAATCCACCAACCACGAAGGCGAGGGCAGCACCCCAGAAGAGAATATGTGGACGTGCTTTTGGCCCTTCGTCACCCGCCGCGTTGATTGTATTCACAATCAATACGGCAGAGTCTGCTGATGTCACAAGGAACGTCATCAACAAAACCACGATAAGAAGCGCCATGCCCCAAGCCAGTGCTTCCGCGATTGGCGCGAGCATGAACTCGGTCATTGCGAATATCTTGTCGCCGTTACCAGCTTCAAGAATGAGACCGTTTGCAGCACCATTAAGTTCCAGATCAATCGCAGTACCGCCAGCCCATGCGAACCAGACGAAACACATTAAAGCAGGAACGATCATTGCACCCAGTACAAATTCACGGATCGTACGACCGCGCGAAATACGCGCCAGGAACAAGCCTACGAATGGAGCAAACGCAATCCACCATGCCCAGTAGAATACAGGCCACCAACCTTGCCACTGTGTCAGCAAGAATGATTCACTGCCTTCAACACCATCGGATGAGAAAACGTTAAAGCTCAAGTATGGTAGTGCGATGAGATAATCCCAGATGCCAACGAAGAACGCTGTTGCCCCGAACCAAGTAGCTCCAAAGATAATAAAGAAGCCAAGCAAAATGATCGACAAAACCATGTTGATATTTGATAGCCACTTAATACCTTTACCAACACCAGATAGCGCTGACAGTGTCGATGCACCCATGATGAATAGAAGCGCAACAACAATACCAAATGTATTCACAGTGCCAGCTATGGAATCGCCACCTTCATTGACAGCGCCTTCTGCGTGAACAAGTCCACCGATGCCGATGCGTGTCAGGCCTGCAACAAACTGGTCAACGCCAAATCCAAGTGTTTGAGCAACACCAAGAATGGTCGCCACAACAGCTACGATATCAATCAGGTGACCAAGAGGTCCCGAAAGTGACTTGCCAAATAGTGGTGTCAGCGAAGAACGAATTGTAAGAGGTAAGCCGCGTCTATAACAAAAGAACGCCAAACCAAGGCCTGCAATTGCATAACATGCCCATGCACCAAATCCCCAGTGCAAGAATGACCAGACATAGGCCTCACGTACGTTATCTGCACTCAATGAATTGGTAATGCCTTGAATAACAGCCGGATTGTTTTTGAAGTGTGCGACTGGCTCTGCAACCGCCCAAGTCAACATACCGACACCAATACCGGCACCAAACATCATGGAGAACCAGGAGAAGTTTGAAAACTCAGGTTTCTCACCGTCTCTGCCCAGATTAAGTCGACCAGCAGCTGGCCATAAGGCAAGACCGATACATACGATGATGAACAAGGCAACAACCCAAATGTACCATGCAGCAAATTGCGCCAAAATGGCTGAGTTCCACTCACCCAATACTGTTCCAGCTTCTTTGGGCCATACAATACACCATACGACGAGAATACTGATGATGATTTTACTGATAACAGCAACGTTGACGCTGAAGCCCCGATAAAACCCTGTATCTGCCGTTTTAATCGGCAAATCCATAAGCGGTGGTTTGATTGACATTTTTTGTACCTATCCTCCTTAGATATTTTAATATTAAAATGGAAAACTCCATTTTCCCCCACTATCAGTCCAAAACAGATTTCTCTTCTTTAAACTATCTTTCATGCTAAACCTGACTCGCAGGCTTGGCTAGTGTTAATATTTTAGTAATATATTTCCATGGATGAATAGGGTGTAATTGATAATGGCTGACATAAGTACTGCTTATAAGAAGTTGAGCTATAACCTTGTTGCGCTATGTGCTTTTGACCTGGTTGCGCAGCATGGAAATTTTACGGGTGCCGCTGAAGTTCTGGGGATAAGTCAATCTGCAATCTCACAGCGCATTAAGGCTCTCGAGCTCGAGCTTGGTGTTGTTTTGTTCAAGCGTGAACATCGAGGTGTAACACTCACCAATGATGGAATGCGATTGTTAAATGTTGTTCGCCCCGCAATGAAGCAAATGAGCAGCTCTGTATCGACCTTGCTTGAGCGCAAGTCAAAACCAAGAGTGAGGCTTTCTGCTGATTTTGCGTTTTCGACATTTTGGCTTTTGCCTCGGCTACCGCAATTACGCACTGAGCTGGGTGAAGAAATAGAGATTCAAATATTGGCTTCACAAGTCCCGCCCGACCTCTATGCTGATGATTGCGATATCAACATACACGTCGGACCTGTTGGGAAAATGCAAAACGGCGATGTCATGCTGATGGAAGAAAAAGTTGTTGCGGTATGCAGTCCTGAATTTAAAGAGCAAAATTCACAAATTACCACTACATCTGACTTGCTCAACATTCCTTTGTTAAGTCTATCAAAACCACCTTCGGCTGCGTGGCAGACATGGTACGGTTGGTTCGAAGCCCTTGGAATAGAAGGGGAACGATCGCGCAGTTACAATAGTTTCAACAATTATGACATGGTCATTCAAGCCGCAGTTGCAGGGCAAGGGGCTGCACTTGGTTGGTTGGGGCTCATTGATGATCTTTTACAAAAAGGGTCTTTGGTAAAATTAACAGATGATTTAGTTGCTAGTGAGTGCGGTTATATCATGTCCCGTGCACAACCTTTGGGGACTAAAGGCCCAGACCTTATTTACGATTGGATAGAAGCGCAGTGTAATTTGTAGTTACTGGCTCATGATATGCTGTTTTAATGAGAGTAAATCCTGCCATACAAGTTTTTTGTGCAAAGGTTGTCGAAGCAAATAAGCAGGATGCAGTGTGGGTAGCGCTTTGACGCTTGTATTGTCGGTTTTAACCTCGCTCCATTTGCCACGTAGTTTCATTATGCCGTCGCTGGTTTTTAACAACGTTTTCGCAGATGAGCCACCCAGCATCAAAATCACATCAGGTTTAATGAGTTCGATATGTCGTTCGATAAAAGGGCGGCAGATTTCAGTTTCTGCTGGCGTAGGTGTGCGGTTTCCTGGTGGTCGCCATGGAATGACATTCGTGATATAGGCCATAGTTCTATCAAGGCCGATTGCCGCAAGTTGCTTATCAAGTAATTGACCAGCACGTCCGACAAAAGGAAGCCCTTGAATATCTTCGTCTCGACCAGGCGCTTCACCAATAAGCATGACATTGGATTCTGGATTGCCATCTGCAAAAACAAGTGACTTTGCTGTTCTTTTTAGATTGCATCCATCAAAGGAAGCCATTGCCGATTTTAAATCTTCAAGATTCATGGCTGCTGCAGCAATTGACTTCGCCATCTCTACAGCAGCGCCATCCGGCATGGTTGTCTGTGGCTTGGGTGCAGGTGCAGGGCGAGGAGCATTTTCCGCTTTTTGCGCTAATCTTTGTGCAGGTGAAGGTGCGGATTGATTGGATGAAGCCTTTGTTTTTGCTCGAGGCGGTGGTGGAGTTTCGCTGAAACGGTCAATAGGATTATCTTCAAGCAAGATGTCCACACCTGCTTCAACATACCATTCCATGATCTCTTTTATATTGTCCATGGCGACAGTTTAGCCTGCTATTTTCTCCTTTGTAAGTAAAACTGTCGTGGATTCACAATCAAACTGCGTCAAAATTATTATAGCTTCTGGCAAACATCGTGATATGAAGATAAAAATGCTGAAAAAAGCGAATGAATTTGGAGATTTAAATGTCGGAAGAAACCGCCCTTGAACCACGCGAAAGCATGGAATTTGATGTAGTGATTGTTGGTGCAGGTCCTGCAGGCCTATCTGCTGCGATCAAGCTAAAACAACTTAATGCAGATCTTGAAGTTGTGGTCCTTGAAAAAGGCCCTGAAGTAGGCGCTCATATTTTTTCTGGTGCAGTGATCGATCCGATAGCAGTTGATCGTTTGATCCCGGATTGGAAAGAGGAAAGCGACCATCCTTTCAAGGTTCCTGTAACAGATGACATCTTCAATTTCTTGACTGAAACAAGTTCAAAGAAATTGCCAGGCTTTGGCATGCCAAAGTTCATGCACAACCATGGTAACTACATCGTATCACTCGGAAATGTATGTCGCTGGCTTGCAGAAAAAGCAGAAGGTCTTGGCATCGAAGTATATCCGGGATTTGCAGCAGCTGAATTGATCTATGACGAGAACGGCGCGGTTAAGGGTGTCGCAACCGGTGACATGGGACTTCAAAAAGACGGAACGCCTGGCCCAATGCACGAACGAGGCATGGAGCTCCATGGCAAATATGTTCTCTTTGGCGAGGGCGCACGTGGTTCATTATCAAAAGAGTTGATTGCCAAGTTTGATCTTGCAAAAGACAGTAGCCCGCCAAAATTTGGTATTGGTTTTAAAGAGCTATGGGAAGTTGATCCGTCAAAGCATAAAGAAGGCCTTGTTGAGCATTCCTTGGGTTGGCCGTTGAAGACAGATCAAGACGGCGGTTCGTTTGTTTATCACATCGAAAACAATCAGGTTTACGTGGGTTATGTTGTGGCGCTTGGTTACAAAAATCCATATCTGTCACCGTTTGAAGAGTTCCAGCGTTTCAAAACTCATCCATCTATTGCACCACTTTTGGAAGGAGCAAAGCGTCTTTCTTATGGTTCGCGTGCTATCACACAAGGCGGTTACCAATCTGTACCACGCCTTTCATTCCCGGGTGGCGCGCTACTCGGTTGTGCAGCAGGTTTTGTAAACGTGCCTCGTATTAAAGGTTCTCACAACGCAATGCTATCAGGCATGTTGGCTGCAGAACATATTGTTGAAGCACTTGCTGCAGGGCGCGCAAATGATGAGCTTGTTAGCTATGAAGAAGCCTGGCGTGAAGGTGATATCGGTAAAGATTTATTCCCTGTGCGAAACGTAAAGCCATTGGTCACAAAGCATGGTTCAATCAAGGGCATGTTCTTATCAGGTATCGATATGTGGTGTAACATTCTGCTTAAGTGGTCACCGTTTGGTACTATGAAGCATGAGAAAGCTGACTATCAGGCAACTGAACCAGCAAGCATGCACGAACCAATCGAATATCCAAAACCAGATGGCAAATTGACCTTTGATCGTTCTTCATCAGTATTTTTATCAAACACAAACCATGCTGAGGGCCAGCCGGTTCACTTGAAGGTTGCTGATCTGGATAAACAAAAGCAATCTGAGCTTATGGAATTTGCAGGACCATCTCAACGTTACTGCCCAGCAGGCGTTTATGAGTGGGTCGATGGCAATGGCGATAGTGTTCCACTAGGCAAAGAAGCTGAAGCAAAAGACGCAAGCTTCGTGATTAACAGCCAAAACTGTGTTCACTGTAAAACCTGTGATATCAAAGATCCGAACCAGAACATTAACTGGACTGTGCCGCAAGGCGGTGAGGGGCCTGTTTATCCAAACATGTAACGGGAAAAACAAACAAAACCGCACTTGAAATTCGATGTTTCAGGTGCGGTTTTTTTATAGCGTTATTTCGCTCTGTAATATGAGAGTGTGAAAAACGCTATGGCAACAACAAAAGTGCTGATTGATAAGAATGGTATAAGAGTTGAAGTATCCATTGGTGTTCTCCTTTCATTGGTAAAATTCACCAATGCAGAAATTGTTCCAATCCGATAACAAATCTATCCTGCAATATAGCGCTTCATTTCTTCTGCTTCTTGCTCGGCTTTTTGAATTTTACGTTTCACGACATCACCAATTGAAATAATGCCAGTGAGTTTGCCGCCTGAAATAACGGGCAAATGCCGAAAACGGCCTTTGGTCATTTTCTCCATTAAATCATCAATAGTTTCGGTTTCATCGCAGGAGATAACCTTTTGCGTCATACAGACCGAGATTGGTTTTGATAAGGCGTCATTCCCTGATTTAGCAACCTCTCGCACTATGTCGCGCTCAGAAGCAATGCCGCAAACATTGCCACTTTTATCAAGAACAACAGTTGCCCCAATTTTCTTGGCGCTTAAAACTTTTGAAATTTCTTGAAGGCTCATATCAGCATTGGCCGTAAAAACATCGCGACCCTTGATTGCAAGTATTTCTGAAACAGACATAAATTTCTCCCTAAATTGACAAAATTATATTGCCTACAAAAGAGAGCTTAAGCCAAAAAGTGGCAAAATTGAAATAGAGGTCTGTTAAACCTATTTTACGAGGATAGGAGACTTGGTTTTTACGCGGCCATAAAGATCAATTACATCCTGATGAACCATGCGAACGCAACCGCTGGAAACAGCCTTGCCAATTGACCAATGTTCTGGCGTTCCGTGAAGGCGATAAAGCGTATCAACGTTACCTTCGAAAATATAAAGCGCACGTGCCCCAAGAGGGTTGTCCAATCCGCCTGGCATGCCGCCATTTTCTTCTGACCATTTTTCAAGTTCAGGACGACGCTCAATCATTTCTGCTGGTGGCGTCCATTTTGGCCATTCCTGTTTCCATAAAACGCGGGCACGACCAGCCCATTCAAATCCTGCTTTACCAAGCCCAACACCATAACGCATTGCTTTGCCATTTGGCTCTACGTGATAAAGGTAGAAGTTTTTTGTATCCACAACCAGCGAGCCTACTTTTTCGCGTGTTTTGTAATTGACACGTTGACGGAAAAAACGTTCTTCCAATTCGCCCTCAGGAACACCAGGAACCGGAAATTTCTCGTTTGGCAGTGGGCCATAAAGAGAAGCAAAAGTACTTTTAGTCGTTTTTATTTTTGGCTTCTTCTTAAATCTGTCACGAAGCTTGGAAAGTGTCGTAGAGCCATCACCATCTGAATTACTACTTTTCGAACACCCGGCTAGCACGAGACCACCAGCAGCAGTCGCACCCGTAACCAGTTTCCGGCGTGAAATTTCAAGTTCATTTTGCTTGGGCGTGATAATTCGTGTCATATGAAGCTCCCTTAAGGAAACTAGTTAACGGATGTTAAGACTTTTTACGAGTCGAAACCTGCTCACAAATCAGTGAGTTACTCTTTATGGTTAATGGCAGATTGTCGCATTTATTGGATCTGGAACTTTACCATAACCGGCAGATGATCAGAACCCATATCTGACAAGGTTTCTGCGGATAGAACTTCAATGCGCCCTTTCTTCATCACATTATCAATCGGCAATCCCGCCCACCAGGTATAATAAAGTGGCAATTCATCAATCATCCATGTGGGTCCGACGCCAGGCACAATGTCCATCTGGGATGCTTCGGCAAATTTATTTACACTGTGAGACCATGTGGTGGCATTAAAATCGCCAGCAAAGAGGGCATCAGCGCCCACTTTTTCCAGTTCAGGCTTTATCGTTTTAAGTTGCTTTGGTCCACTGGCAGGCCATGGCCAGCGCAGATGCACTGAGCCAGACGTAAATTCCAAACCGTTAGGCGCAGTAACTTGCGTTCTGGCAAAAGAGCCATAGGGGCCACAATATTGGGTAGTTTTATCCAGTGGCCATTTGGAGTAAAACCGAATGCCACCACGCTTCCCCCATTCCGGACAATGAAGCAGGTGAGGCCATTTTTCATCAAGGCGTTTGATTTCAAACGTCCAACGTGTAGCTGCTTCACTGAGCGAAATAAGATCAGGATCAAGCTCAATGATTTTATCAATCACCGCTTCACGCCTTGAGTTGATCCAATAGAGATTAAAATGCAAAAGCGAGTATATTGGTTTGCTTACATCTGCTTCCAGAGCACGTTTGCTCAATAAAGTGCCGCTTGATGCTGTATAAAAACCGATACCACCAACACATAACGCCAAAAGGCTCATCCATTGCCATTCGCGCAAGGCAAGTATGGCGCCAATAATCAATAGACCAAAACTTAAATGCAATCTGAAATGAGAAAACGTATCAAAGGATGGATGAATACCCCCCAAAAATCCAAGTCCGATTGCAAGCGATGCCCCGAAAATTCCAAGGATAATAAGTTTTCTTATGATCTTCATAAATTGCGCACAAACCTTATTGTTTAGTGGCTTATAAACTTAAGTTTACAAAAATGCACCAAGTTCCACTCGTAAAATGCAGCTAGTTTGGTTAGGCTTTATCAATTGCATAATGAGGTAGGTAATATGACAGAACAAACAGCTCCAATTGAACTCTATTATTGGCCAACGCCTAATGGCTGGAAAATTTCCATCATGATGGAAGAATTGGGTATTCCTTACGAGATCAAGTTTATTAACATTGGCGCGGGTGATCAATTCAAGCCTGAGTTCTTGAAAATTGCACCCAACAATCGTATGCCAGCCATCATCGATCCCGAAGGGCCAGACGGAAAACCCATTTCTGTTTTTGAGTCAGGGGCTATCCTTCAATATCTGGGTCGCAAGTTTAACAAGTTCTACCCAAATGAAGAGCGCGCGCGCGTCGAGGTGGATGAATGGTTGATGTGGCAAATGGGCGGGCTTGGACCCATGGCTGGTCAAACCCATCACTTCAGGGTCTATGCACCAGAAAAAGTACCTTACGCAATCGACCGCTACACAAATGAAGTCAATCGTCTTTATGGTGTCTTAAACAAACGTCTTGAGGGCAGGGATTTTATTGCAGGCGAATATTCAATTGCTGATATGGCTTGTATCGGTTGGGCGCAGCTTTGGGAACGTCAGGGACAAGACATCAAACAATTTCCAAACCTCGAAAGTTGGATTGAGCGGATGAAGGCAAGGCCCGCCGTTGCGAAAGGTTTATCGCTTGGTCTTGAAAAGCGCGAGCAATCCAACTTTGACAAGGATAAAGATCAGCAGGCCGTACTTTTTGGACAGAAGGCAAGGTAACTTATGCGTAGTCTTAAATGCGCATTGGTCTTTTGCGCTACTCTTCTTGCAACGCCATCTCATGCAGAACTTCTGGGAGCAGAATGGATAACAGAAGCGGAAATGAAAAAACAATCCGCTTTTGCAAGGCAGAACAATCTGCTGCTGAATTCGTTGAGATGTAAATTTGATGAAACAGTTGCCAATCCTGGTCGAGGCGATGTGCTCTTTCGTGCTGATTTCGAAATTCCACCAACACCACAAGCCTGGGGTTGGACCTTCGAAGCAAATGCGCCCCTAAAAGGCCCTGAACAACAAGCCAAAGCCGCCGGCTTTGTCGTGGCAAGTGAAGAGTATTTCGAAGTAACCGGTGTGACCTGGGTAAGATGCAAAGTATGGCATCTGCCGTAATTTTACTCTTAAACCTCGCAAGGCCAACAAAAAAGCCTCGCAAAATTGCGAGGCTTTAACCTGAGGGGATAAACTCTGGTTTGACTTAAAGCTTCTTCCAGTTTTGTGTTTTGCAGAAAATCTTCAGTGCGCAACCTGTCATTTTCATCTTGCTACCAGCAACGGTCGCAGAACCTGAATATTCTTTGTTATCTGCAGGATCTGTGATTGTGCCTACATATTTG
>CALAIO010000112.1 GCA_937923355.1 uncultured Rhizobiaceae group bacterium
CACCTTCACCTGTTTCAACTTTTCCAGAATTAGCAATCTTCCAAGCGAGATAAAGCAGGTATAATCCGCCTATAACTTTAAGAACCAACTCCATAATCGGAAACTGTTCAAATACTTCCCGAAGTCCAAACCCAACGCCCAACAAGAGCAGACCAAACCCGAAAGCTATCCCGAACATATGTGGGATGGTTTTCCTGAAACCAAAGTTCACCCCGGAGGTCAGCAGCATGATGTTGTTTGGCCCAGGCGTAATTGACGAGGCAAACGAAAATAATAGCAGGGCAAGAAAAACATCTAGGGGCATCACAATCTCCAATATGTCAGCAATGCTGACCTATTAGTAAACAACTGTCAACCGCTCTTTTATTAAAGCAGTCTAATGCTTATATTGAGCATTATGAAAAGACGTAATTTATTAAAATCACTCGGCGCCCTTGGTCTTATGCCAATGGTTCCATCCCTCCCCGCATCAGCAGTAGCCAGCAGCACACCTGTAGCAACGGCAACTGCTTCTGCACATCATTACAAATGGGCAGAGATGATCGTTCGCGCGCATAATAAAATTAGCCCCGGCATGTTGGAGCGTCTACTAAAAGTAGACACCGCAACCGCCTCTGCACTCAAATCGCAGCTACTGGAAAAAGGCGTCATCAGCGCTCAAGCAAATTCTTTTGGCATTCATTCAGCTGTGAAGCCACTTTATGAAGGTGCGTTCGTAAAACCAAGCTCGCAGATTACAAAGGGCTTGAAAAAGGTCAATCAGAAACTTGATGAAATGATGGATGAAGAAGATGAGCATGCAGAAAACGAAACTGAAATCAATTCGTTAGAAACAGAACTTGAATCGATTTCTAACAAGCCATCAATTGAATCAAAAGCAAACTTAAAGACTACCCAAGCTTCTTCCTGAAAAATTCTATCGCTACTCGCACCTTCTGCGGCACGTAATTCTTACTTGGGTATACAAACCATGCCGCGGGATCAAATTCGGTCGCCGTAACAGCATACGATGGAAACAAATCTATAAGTTTACCGTTAGAAATATCATCTTTAACAAGCCAATCAGCAAGTAAAACAGGGCCCATACCAAGAAGTGCAGCACGTTTCAAACCAAGAGCGCTTGATATGACTAAATCAGCTTCTATTGGAATTTCAATTACAGGTTGTTCAGACTTTTGAAAACGCCATGCCGAACGGTACCCTGGCAAGTCAAAAACTAAACACTTGTGTGCGCATAAATCTTTTGGGGTTTGAGGCATGCCGTGTCGCACTACATACTCAGGACTAGCACACACCATATATCGAGTAGACATTAATCGACTAACAATAAAGTCTCCCTGCAGACGCGCACCAAGACGTATAGCCAAATCAATTCTATTTTCTACAATATCTAAATTTTCGTCCCGTAGAATGAGTTCAATCTTCAAATCCGGATAAGCTTGTTTAAACTCAGGTAAATAAGGAACAATGCACCTTTCGGCAAATGCAACTGCGCTTGTCATCCGTAATGTGCCTGTTGGTTTTTGCACTTGTTTACGTATTGCATCACGTGCCATCTCAAGCTCATTCACCAATGGCTCAATGCGTTGTAAATATTGCTCACCCGCTTGTGTTAAAGATAGTTTTCTTGTGGTTCTATGAAACAAACGTACCCCTAGCTCATCTTCCAACCCAGCAATGGCACGGGAAACAGAAGAAGCATCCATATAAAGTTCGCGTCCAACAGGCGCAAACCCACCCGCACGGGAAACTTCCAAAAACAGTTGAAGTACTTTTAGTTCCATTAATGCATTTTACGCATTACTTTAATTCATACAATAGCCTTTATTGCATTTTTCGCATGGATATTATCCTGATATTGAATCTATAAAGGTATTAGCAATGACACTATTAAGAATTGATACAAGCGCCAGAATTGAAGGGTCCCATAGCAGAAGCCTGGGTGACCAAATTGAAAAGCAATGGAGAGCTACAAACAAAAATGAAACAATCATAAGACGAGATCTTGCAACTAACCCTGTTGCGCATATTTCACAAACAACTATTGAGGCTTTCTTCACACCGCTAGAAAGTTTGACACCAGAACTTCAAGAGGCAACGGCCTGCTCCGATAAACTTATCAACGAACTACAAAGCGCCGATATTTTACTTTTAACTGTACCAATATACAATTTTAGTGTTCCCTCATCACTCAAAGCATGGATCGACCACATTACTCGAATTGGTAAAACTTTTTCATATGATGGCGAAAACTTCGAAGGTTTGGTGAAAGTTCAAAAGGCTGTAGTTGTATGTAGCTATGGGGCAGAAGGGTATATTGATGGAGGGGCGTTAAGCAGTGCCAACTTCCTTCAGCCTTACCTAGCATTTTTGCTTTCATTTTTAGGCATAGAACAAGTAGAATTCATACAAATAGAGGCAACAACATCAACCGATGAGACCATCGCAATAAACACCGAAAAAGCACAACAAAAAATAGACATGCTCAAGCTGTAAATGAAATGGAAAAATTCATGCAAGAACTTCAAAACAAAGTAGCCATCATCACGGGTGCAAGCAAAGGCATTGGTGCCGCAACCGCAAAACGTATGGGTGAACTTGGCATCAAGGTTGTGCTTACCGCACGCTCGGAAAATACAATTACAGAACTCGCAGACGAGATCAATTCTGCAGGCGGAACTGCCATAGCTATTGCGTGCGATGTCGCAGACTATAATCAGGTCAACAGCGCGGTTGCGCAAACAATCATGAAGTTCGGCAAGATTGATATCGTCGTCAACAATGCAGGCCTTATAGATCCAATTGGCCGCATTACAGACATTGCACCAAGCGACTGGGGCAAGGTGATCGATGTCAACGTTAAAGGCATTTACAACATGCTACACGCAACCCTGCCCGGCATGGAAGCGCGCGGAGAAGGCGTTATCATCAACATCTCATCCGGTGCCGCATACGGAGCGATGGAGGGTTGGAGCCACTATTGTTCATCAAAGGCTGCCGCACTTATGTTAACTAAAGCAACGCACAAAGAATACGCAGACAAAGGCATCCGCGCCGTCGGCCTATCGCCAGGCACAGTCGCAACAGACATGCAAGTCAACATCAAAGCCTCAGGTATCAACCCCGTTTCAAACCTCGAAGTATCAGATCACATCCCGCCAGAATGGGTAGCGCAAGCAATCAGCTGGCTAGCCACAGAAGATGCGACAGAGTTTGATGGTGATGATGTGAGTTTGAGAGATGAAGCGATTAGAACGCGGTGTGGGGTGGTATGATCACTCGATCACCCAAGTCTTATATTCCCTCGGCACACCTGCACTCGCCTCTGCCCAAGGTGACGCCCCTGCTCGTGTTTGATGAAACTGAAAAGCTGCTTCATCGACAAAAGCTTCGGAAACGAGAAACCTGCCTTCGACTTCTGAACAAGGATTGACGTTGAAGAAGATACATCCCTCTTCTTCCCGTGTTAGCTTGATATGATCTTTCAGGGCCTCACTGACCTGCCCCACGCGGTCAGCTGGAACATCGATATAACCTTCCAACCTGAACGAGCCTTTGGGCATTTTACAATTCTGCATTAGGCGCAATAACTTCTTTTCTGAAACTCGAAATGTCATTTCTATTATACTCAAGCCTGTCTTTAACATCTTCACTTGACATCCAACGATGCATCATTCGATGGCAATTAGAACATAAAACACAGCCATGTTCTTTAGGATTGAATATAGTTTCTTCTTCGATATCTTTTATAGGCCACAAATGATGCGCTTCGACAAAACCATTCCAAAGAGGGCCATAAATAGTTGAATAATCATTCATGCAAGCTTCGCACTCGTTACCATGTATTCCTTTTACATCGCTTACAAATTTAGGATTTCGCTCCCGTCTGACATGCATAATGGCCTTTCCAGTTTCAATATGTTTATTATTGAAACCTTCTAAGATTGCTTCATAGGAATCAGCTTCAGATGAGCTACTAATCGAAGAGTTCTCATCAGAATACTTGGACTCTCCCCTAAATAAAAATTTTTTTACAATTTCAAACTGTTCTTTAGTATCGAACACTAACCTTTGAGCCTCA
>CALAIO010000113.1 GCA_937923355.1 uncultured Rhizobiaceae group bacterium
TCTGTCATTTGTTCAAATTCACTTGCAAAGGCTGCACCCAAATCATCTTCAATAGATGCCACTTGAGGTTCAACGACTGGTTCACTAGTTGCTGGCGCTTCAAAAGATGCTTGCATAGGTTCCATTTGAGCAGCTAATTCCTGCTCAAGTGTTTCTTGCATATTGGTGGCATCTTCCTCGACTAGCGAAACTGCCTCTTGTGTAACTTCTTCAACTTGTATTTCTGCTGTTTCTTGAACTTGAGAAGGCTCTATAAATGGCTCTGGCTCTGGCTGCCCTACAATCTCCTGCTCCAAGGCACTAATAAGACCATCCTGAAATCCTACTTCTGCTGGAACAACAGGTTCAGCGGTAGAAATTTCCGGTTGGTGTTCTGGAACTATTGAAGCTTCCTGAACCTCTACAGGTTCCAACTCTGGCTCAGCATGAACTTCAGGAGCTGGAACTTCTTTCGCAACAATTTGTTCAATAGAAGTATTAATATCTTCAGCAAAAGCTGGAGTTTCAATTTCAGGCTCGTTCTCCATGGAAAACTCTGCGAGCAATTGTTCTTCAAGCGCTGCTTCCATAGATGAAGCTTCAGACAAAGCATGCTCTGGATTTTGTACATGTTGTTCTGTGGTGGGAGGATTTAACTCAGGCTCACCAGCAACAATACGTGCCAACTCGGCTAGAGGATCATCTTCAATCTCTGGGCTTTGAGAATTGTGATCTTGCTTAAACTGTTCACTCATAACGCATAAACCTATCTACTCTTTGACACGTTCAGCCACATGAATGTGGCTAAATTTGTCGGGGCGTTGATTTCAGCGCATTTCTTCAGGGGCAGAAACACCAATAATGGCAAGCCCAGAAGCAATAACGGTTGCAATACTGCGCAACAATACGAGCCTCGACAATGTCAATTGTGCATTTTTAGGGTTAATAAACCGTAATTCTGGCGATTCTTTGCCTCTTGACCAGTGAGAATGCAGCTCTGAAGCCAGTTCATAAAGGTAAAATGCCAGTCTATGTGGCTCATCTGCACGCGCTGCTTGCTCTATGATTCGCGGGAATTCGGCAGTTTTCTTGATTAAACCAATTTCACCAGAATCCGAAAGCAGTGATAAATCAGCTTTAGCAAGCGCCGCATCAGAAATATCTAACTCAGGCATTTCGTTAGGCATCTTGCGGAAAACTGATGCAACACGCGCATGTGCATATTGAACGTAGAAAACAGGGTTGTCCTTTGATTGCTCTGTCACCTTGGCAAAATCAAAATCAAGTGGCGCTTCAGCCTTACGATACAACATCATGAAACGAACCGCATCACGTCCAACTTCATCTACAACTTCGCGCAGAGTTATGAAGTCCCCTGCACGCTTCGACATTTTGAAAGGCTCGCCATCACGCATCAATTTAACGAGTTGGCAAAACAGCACATCCAGCTCTGCTTCATCACCAGCAACCGCCTTGCAAACGGCTTTTAGACGCTTTGCATAACCTGAATGATCAGCGCCAAGTACATAAATCATACGTTTGAAGCCACGATCAAACTTGTCTTGGAAGTAGGCAACATCAGCAGCAAAATAGGTGTAAGAACCATCAGATTTTACAAGCGCACGGTCTGCATCGTCTCCCACTGCCGTTGACCGGAATAGGGTTTGCTCTCTATCTTCCCAATCTTCAGGCGTTTCTCCCTTTGGTGGCGGAAGCTTACCCTCATATACATGACCTTTGTCGCGCATTTTTTGAAGCATGGTATCAATTGTAGACTTGCCATCTTTCTTGGCATGTAAATCACGCTCTGAGAAAAACACATCATGATGGATGTTAAGAGCTGCCAAATCCTCTTTAATCATTGCCATCATGGACGTAATAGACATTTCCTTAAGCAGAGCCATGCGTTCATCATCAGACATAGTTTTGAGAGCATCGCTATGTTCGTCAACTAACGCTTTTGCTGGTTCTATAAGATAATCGCCCGGGTAAAGACCTTCAGGCATTGTTCCAACATTATCACCAAGCGCTTCAAGATAGCGGTGATATAGCGACTTGCCCAATACATCTATCTGGCCGCCTGCATCATTCACGTAATATTCTTTCACCACGTCAAAGCCAGCAAACGAAAGCAAGTTGGCAAGTGCATCACCCACAACGGCACCACGGCAATGCCCGACGTGCATGGGACCTGTTGGATTTGCAGAAACATATTCGACGTTTACTTTGGCACCATCAGATACAAGCCCACTGCCATATTGACTGCCAGACTGATAAATTGTGGATAGATGCTCAATCCAAAAAGCATCTGAAAGTCTGATATTGATAAAGCCAGGTCCGGCAATCGACACTTCGCTCACACCGTCTATTTTTTCCAAACCATCTGAAATTGCCTGCGCTATTTCTCGTGGATTTTTTCTCGCAGCTTTAGCCATAACCATTGCAGCATTGGTAGAGATGTCGCCATGACTTGCATCACGCGGAGGTTCTGCAGAAATTTTACCAAGTAAATTCAGAGCATCATCATTTAGATCAATGCTTTGCAGTATTCCTTTAATGTAATCTTCGAACTTTGAAAAAATATTCATTTGGTGCTTTTTCTATTGATGGCAAACGTCATGAAGCGCTTGCTATATTATTGAAACGAACTAACCCAAATCAGGCGTCTCGTCAAACAGACGTTCATGCTCAGAAATGGCATAACTATCCGTCATTCCCGCAATAAAATCAGCAATAATACGCGGTCTGTCATTTGATTTGTTTTTCATGCTTATTCGATTGAGACCATTTGGCATGTCACCAGTTTCATTTAGGTAAACATCAAACAAGTTTCGTATAATTGTTTCAGCCCCATCACGCATAATCATTACATTTGGAGAACGATACATCTTATCAAACAAAAATGCCTTGATGCCCTTTTCCTTGGCTTGCATATCGTTACTAAAACAAACAATGGTTTTACCGCAGCTTCTAATGTCAGACACCTTGCTCGGCTGTAATTTATATAAATTGCTTTTCGCATTCGTAATAACATCTTCGACCATGGCGGTGATTTGACGACGAACAATTTCATGTCTTATCCGGTGATCTTCGAGCTCAGGATATTTTACGCGTACCAGGCTCAATGCCTCACCTGCTATCGGTACATCATCAAGGTCGCTCAAGCTAAATAACTTTGCTCTCAGACCATCATCCAGATCATGTGCATTATAAGCAATATCATCAGCAACAGCAGCACACTGCGCTTCCAGGCTGGCATGTGAACCAAGTTCCAGATCCCATTTCTCATTGAAATCTATGAAAGTTTGAGGGATATCCCCTGTAACAGGACCATTGTGCTTTACCAATCCCTCTAGCGTTTCCCAGCAAAGATTTAATCCGTCAAACTCTGCATATTGTTGTTCTAGCATAGTCACAATACGTAAGGACTGGGCATTATGGTCAAACCCGCCATATTTTGACATCAACTCGTTTAAAATGTCCTCCCCTACGTGTCCGAAGGGGGTATGGCCAAAATCATGAGAAAGCGCCAAGGATTCTGCCAAATCTTCATCAACCTGAAGAGCGCGCGCCAAAGAACGGGCAATTTGAGAAACTTCAATCGAATGCGTTAGTCTTGTACGGTAATGGTCGCCCACGTGATGCACGAAAACTTGTGTTTTATGCTTTAGGCGCCTGAAGGCAGTTGAGTGTATTATCCTGTCTCTATCACGTTGAAAAGGCGTTCTGGTCGGACTTTCAGGTTCGTCGAAAAGCCTGCCTCTGCTCTCAGTTGCATGGCAAGCATAAGATGCAAGACCGTCGCGTCCATAAGCAGTAATATCAAGTGACTTCATAACTTCGCATCGAATCGTGTAATTTTGAAATTCACATTCTCTATAACGTAATGTTGTATTTTATGATTTAACATACCATATTGATACCAGAGTTATTCAAGGTTATTCGAAAAAATGAACGCACAAACACCCGCAAATACTGTTTCTGCAACGGATTCAGCACTTAAACGTGTTGCAGCCATCATTGCTAAAGATACAGAAAATACCGCCCTTAGAATATCAGTAGAAGGAGGCGGTTGTTCGGGTTTTTCATATCAGTTCGACCTTGTAAATGAAGTCAATGACGATGACCTGATACTCGAAGGCCATAATGGTAAAATACTAATCGACGAAATGTCTCTCATTTATATGGGGGGATCACAAATTGATTTTGTCGATGATCTGATGGGACAATCATTCCAGGTCAATAATCCAAATGCCGTTGCATCTTGTGGATGTGGAACAAGTTTCTCAGTTTAAATAGAATTTACTTTAGAACTGAAGCAGGCAATTGGGACGCATAAAGTGCCGATTCCATTGCGATTGCCAACCCGACACCAACAGAAAAATCGCCAACCATTTCCATATATTCCTGCAAAACATAGCCACATATCGCACACATAAACGGTAATTTCACACGTCCATAGCTGGTGTCTGGCTCAAGTTCACCCGAGAATACTTTTTCTGCTAATGGCCAAACAGCCTTTAACAGCAGATGAGGTTCTACCTTTGGTTGTTCATACATGCCAACACGAAATTTTACTCTCTGCGCATCTTCTTGCTCTTTAATGTGGTTTTTCATGCTTTCCAGAGAAGGATGTGCATCCTCGTCAACACCCATCTCCAAGGCAGCATTTAAAGCAATTGGCCAAAACTCAAGACCTTCATGCTTGTTCTTGCTATCGTCAATTAATCCAACACTTAATGCTGTTCCAGTATGCAGAGTTATGCCATTGCGCGCATTAAAAGAGCTTATCGCTGGTGGAGCAATCATATAGCCTGCTTCGCGCAGCTTCATAAATACATGTTTTTGATTAGCAAACCCTGCAATACATCCAATGGCTGAAAAAAGTGTTTCTGGGTGTGGCTTTTTATTTTTGGGAGACAAAGCTGACCAAAGATAATCTCTCAAATGACCAACAGCATAATTACAAGGCGCATAATCTGCACCGCTCCAAGGCAATCCTGTGTAAATTTGAAATTCATCACTATTCTTTTCAGCAAGATTACCAGACACATGTGCGTTACGCTTTGAAGTTGACGGAGGGGCGAACCGTTTTCCAAAAGTCATTGGCATTTCCACTTATTAATTTGAATAATATAAGAAACTTGAACTAATGATGCGTTAATAAGCTCAAACGATAAATTTATTCGCTTTATTGATATTTTCTACCAAATGAGTCGGTCTTGCTGTATCAGATAGCCAAACATGGATTTGAAGTATGAAAATTGCAACCTGGAATATTAACGGCATTAAGGCACGACACCCTAATTTAATTGAATGGCTAAAACAGGAAAGCCCCGACATCGCTTGCCTTCAAGAAATAAAATCCGTTGATGAGAACTTTCCCAGAGAAGAGATTGAAAGCCTTGGCTACAACCTTGAAACCCATGGTCAGAAAAGCTTCAATGGCGTAGCATTATTATCCAAGCTTCCATTTGATGAA
>CALAIO010000114.1 GCA_937923355.1 uncultured Rhizobiaceae group bacterium
GGTGTCAGATAAGAAACGATCGTTGCTGCTGAACGACGCTTTGCTATTGTGGCTTCTGACGGATTATTTGCTGCATAAAAATAGAAGTTTGGCAGGTCGCCAATCAAGCGATCAGGCCAACAAGTTTCACTCATGCCCGCTTGTTTGCCTGGCATAAACTCAAGCGCACCATGCGTGCCAAAGTGTAAAACAGCATCCGCTTCATAGGTCTCTTTGAGATAACGATAACAAGCTGCAAATGAATGTGTTGGTGCAAAGCCCTTCTCAAATAAAAGGCGCATCGGGTCGCCCTCATAGCCAAAGCCCGGCTGGACTACAACGAGGACATTGCCAAAAGCATGGCCCATGATGAACAGCTGCCCGCCATTGGTATTATCACGGCCAGGCGCAGGCCCCCATTGCTCTTCAATTTGTGCAAGATGCGGTTCATTGCGAACATGGTCATCGACAGAAACAAGCGCATGAACATTGGCTAACGCGCCATATTCTTCTGCATTGCCTTCTGTCACAAGCTTGCGAAGTTCGTCGACAGTATCTGGAACATCAACGCTATAGCCTTGCGCATCAAGCTCTTTTAGCGTTGCGTAAAGGCTCTCGAAAACAGACAGGAATGCTGCAGTGCCAGTATTGCCAGCATTTGGCGGGAAGTTGAAAATCGGAATGGCAATTTTGCGTTCTGCACGCTCTTTGGCACGCAAGGAAACAAGTTTCTCTACTCGAGCCGCCAGCATTGAAACCCGCTCAGGATGTGTTTGCATGCAGCGTTTTCCACTTGGGCATGCGCCAAGATTTTTAGAGCATGTGCAAGTTGGTGTTTTATTGTTCTCTGCTTCCGGGCGGCCACCAAATACGATAGAGCCCGTCGCGCCATCCAATTCAGGAATAGCAACCAAAATAGTTGTTTCAATCGGCATAAGACCTTGTGAAGAGGCTTCCCATTTTGAAAGCGATTGAAACTCTGTCACATGTGCAGCAATATAAGGCACATCCAGCTTGCCAAGCGCTTCGGCAGCAGCCTTTGCATCACTATATGCAGGACCACCAACAAGAGAAAAGCCGGTTAAACTGACAAGCGCATCAATGGTTTTGCCTTGCGGATTTTGAACATCATTGCCTGAAAGAAAGGCGTCAATGGCAGGGCGCATATCCAAACCATTACAAAAGACAGGAACAACGTTTAGCCCGTGCGCTTCAAACTCAGCAATCGCACCGTCGTAATGTCCAGTATCTCCTGATAGAATATAAGAACGCAATAATAAGAGTCCAACCGTGCCTTTTGCATCGGCTTTCATTGGTAAGTCGTTTAAATCTGTCGTTACAGAGTTTTCCAATGAGGGGTGATAAATTCCCGTATCAGGATAATCGGTAGGCGCTTCTACGCTAAGCTGTCCACGAAGTTCAGCACGCGCGCCATCTGAATATCGGTTCACCAACATACGAACCATATTGGCGATGTTGTCGCTAGATGCTGCCAGTCTGTATTGAAGTGCCAGGAAATAAATACGTACATCCTGAGCTGTGCCCGGGATAAATTTCAAAATTTTAGGCAGACGACGCAACATACGCATTTGACGCTCACCTGCAGATTTATCATCTGTTGCGCCACTATCTTTTTTGCCGCGTAGTTTTTTCAACAAACCGGTAATCCCGCTTGCTTCCTTGTCCATACGGAATTTGCCAAGCTTGGTATTCTTTACGACTTCGGCAGAAGACAAACAACACACCATGGCGTCACAGGCTTCGCGGCGTGCTTCAAGGTCTGGCAAGATAGCTTTGATATGATCTTCAAGAAACAACATGGAAGCCAGAATAATGTCGCCCTTGGCAATATCGTTTTTACAACGTTGAAGCTCAGCTTCAGAATTGTCCCAATCCGTTGCCGCATGAATAGATAAATGAAGATTAGGAAGTTCTTTGCTTAAAAGCGCACGCGCTTCATCCACTGCGCCAGTCATATGATGATCAAGCGTTATAAGAACCACATTAAGTGGCGCGTTATTAGCGACTGAAATGCGACTTGGCTTCATAAAGCGTCTCCATCGTGATTTCAGCAAGCCCAAGTTCATGAGCGTATTTTTCAGTATTTCTCCGCGCTTTGCCGCGTACAAAGAAAGGTATTTTCTTAAGTTCTTTTTCGGCTTCCACTGCCCAAACAGGATTATCATTGGCAGCATTTGCTACGACTTCAGCCTGGTTCCCAGATGGGGCTTCTGCTTTCTTGGCAGAATGACCAAGATGCGATGGGCCTGCCGCATCGTTAAATTCAAAATCATCACGGAACATATGAAGCAAATGCTCTTCCAGTCCCATGGTGAGCGGGTGAACCAAAGTGTCAAAAAGAACGTTAGCGCCTTCAAAGCCCATCTGCGGTGAATATCGTGCGGGGAAGTCCTGTACATGAACAGGCGCGGATATGACAGCAACCGGAATGCCAAGTCGCTTGGCGATGTGGCGCTCCATTTGAGACCCCAAAACCAGCTCTGGTTGTAGGAGTTCAATCTGCTCTTCAACTTCCAGATAATCATCGGTGATAAGTGGCTCAATGCCATATTCCTTGGCAGCG
>CALAIO010000115.1 GCA_937923355.1 uncultured Rhizobiaceae group bacterium
AGGTAGTCATCCATGCCTGCATCAAAACATCTTTCCATGTCACCCTTGATGGCGTGTGCGGTGACGCCGATGATCGGGGTGTGATGGTCCATGTCTTTCTCGCGTCTGCGGATTTCTTGTGTTGCCTCATGACCGTTCATCAATGGCATGGAGACATCCATGCAGATAACCTTCGGATTGTGCTTTTGATAAAGTTCAAGCGCCTCCTTGCCGTTGTTGGCAATCAGGAAGTTATAACCTGCGCCTTGCAGGATTTGACGGAAGACAATCTGGTTAACCTCATTGTCCTCTGCAACCAGCACGTCAATCGTCTGGCTGCCAGGTGTCTTTGCAGAATAATGCCGCGTGCCATCGTCATGTGTTTCAGTAACACCTCTGTCCGAGATGCTGGTTTCTGTAACACTTGTCGCTTTATCACTTGTCGCTGTATCTCCAGAGGATAATGGTGCACGCTCGGCAATTGCCGGTGTTGAGGCGTGAGTATCATTAAGGGCCGGCACTTCATCAAGTTGAAGCGATGGCGCGGCCTCCATGCTGGATGTAGCAATCGATGCCGGCACTTTCGTTGGCGGCAGCTTTGATTCTGTATGCGCAGGTGTCACAGCCGCCTGTACTGCTTCTTCATCACCTGCTTGCTCATGAGTGATATTTTGTAAACCACCTTCCGCATCACGAAGACCCGTTGCACCCACCTGCTTGTTGCCAATGGCATGCACCATGGCGACACCCTCACGGGTCTCACTGCTCTCATCCCGCGCATCCTGCAGAACCCGAATGATCGTTTCCAGCAGAAGCGACGAACGTGCAGGTTTGACCAAATGGCCCTGAATGCCAAGCGAGGAGAAGTTCTGCCCGTCTTCGGTCTGATCAACAGACGTCAGCATGATCACGGGGATCTTGTTAAGCTGTGCATCAGAGCGAATGGCGATAGCCACCTCGCCACCATTCATATCCGGCATGTGATAATCAAGGATCACACAATCAAGCTCAATCCCCTGTTGTGCCATGGCACGCATCACTGCCAAGCCTTCAGGGCCGGAGGCTGCTGCCGCACTGTCAAACTTCCACGCCTGCATGTTCTCAAGCAGGATCGAACGGTTGACCAGATTATCATCAATGATCAACACGCGTGCGCCACTCACATCAACCGGCACATGTTTCTTGCGGGTTGGGTTGCCGTGTACCGGAAGCGTAATCTCGAACCAGAAGGTAGAGCCCTTGCCAAGTTCGGAAGTAACACCAATATCACCGCCCATCAGATCAACCAGCGAAGACGAGATGGCAAGGCCAAGGCCTGTGCCCTCGTGCTTGCGGGTAGCACTTTCATCAACCTGTGAGAACTTCTCAAACACACGTGCGGCTTTTTCTTCAGGGATGCCAATGCCGGTATCCTCAATCGCAACCTTCAGTTTGGCATGACCGCCGTCAACTTCACCGCTGACATCGATAAACACATGCCCTTCTTCGGTAAACTTCACCGCATTGCCCATCAGGTTGGTGACAATCTGGCGGATACGCCCGACATCACCGACAAACATCTCGGGCAATTGCGGATCAATGCGCACAACCAGTTCAAGGTCTTTCTCGGCCACCTTGGAAGAAACAAGCGTTGCAACATCTTCAATCGCTTCACCTATTTTAAACGGTGCAGGGTCAAGTTCCATTTGACCAGCGTCAATCTTTGAGAAATCCAAAATGTCATTGATAATCGTCAGAAGTGCTGCACCGGACTTCACAATGATATCAGCAAACGTCTTCTGCTTCTGATCAAGCTCCGTCTTAATCAACAACTCAGCCATACCCATAACACCGTTCATCGGCGTACGTATCTCATGAGACATATTAGCCAAAAATTCACTCTTCGCGCGATCCGCGAGTTCTGCGCGTTTGGAGGCTTCTTTAGCAATTACAGATTGCTTTTTTAAGTTTTTCAACAGGCGATGGATTGCAACATCAAGGGGTACAAAAATGAAAACTCCAATGAATGCTAACGCGCCAAGAGTGATAATCAGGAAATTTTCTAGAAGCTTACTTTGTTGGGCTACAAACGTTTGTTTTATTTCTGTAAGGGTTATAATCGCATGTTTATGGATATTTGAAACCTGATTTTTGTAAGTTGCCTCAATTGTGCGCGCAACCCAGTGCATGTGATCTGGGTATCTGGTATTATCAATTTTCTCTGGGTTTAGAACGGTTGCGTAATGAACAAACGGATTTTGATCACTCATAAACTCAGAAGTTTTTGTGATTTTACTTGTAATCTTGGGATCTAGCTTATTCCAAAGCCCTTGAAGTTTATCAAACTCTGTTCTTGCTTCTGCTTGAAAGTAAAGAAGCCCTTTTTTCATAGGAATGACGCGTTCGACAGTTTTAAGCTTTTTCAAAACACGGTTTCGGTCTTTTACTGTTCTTCCACTTAAAACGATTTCAAGAAACAGATTGTCAATTTTTGCGGGTGTTTCTTCTCCAACGCGTTTTGCTCGCTCAGCAAGAACTTCCAGTGCATTGTCTGTCGCACTGAATTGCTCATTTACCATACGAATAGAAGCAATTTGCTGATTAATTTCTCGCTGCTCAAAGTAAAACTTGACGCAAATTCCGCACAACACAATCAATGCCATTGTATAGCATCCGCGCATTATCCACGAAATTTTTGTATCTGATTTTTGGCGGTTTTCTGCTATCATTTTATTGCCCCATAAATCTGCCTAATACTGTGTAAAAAATTATCGTTAATAAAGGGTGAAATGCTTAGAGCTTTTATGGCGTGTTTGGGTATGTAAAATTCCCAATAATAAATTCAGTAAATATTTACCTTGAATTACAAACCTTCTTGGTAACCAGAAATTAATCCTAAGTTTTAATTCGAATTTTATACAAGTGCCGTACAAGTGTCCTCAGAGCAGGGAAAAATAATCCTGCCTTAATAAAAAAACAGTGAGGCAAAGACCATGAATACAGCACCAGAAATGGTAGGCGAGGCTATCGAACCTTCCTATGAAGGCGATATCAAAACGCTTTATTTAGATTCACTTACACTTGTTGAGCGTCTACACAGACGTCTTCTTGATGTAATCAAAGACGAGTTTGACCGCAAAGGTCGCAGCGATATCAATCCTGTACAGGCTCTTTTGCTATTTAATATCGGCAATACAGAGCTAACTGCAGGCGAACTACGCACACGCGGTTATTATTTGGGTTCAAATGTTTCTTACAACCTTAAGAAACTGGTAGACCAAGGTTATATCAACCACCAGAAATCTCGTGTTGACCGACGTTCAGTACGCGTTAGCCTAACTGATGTTGGTAAGGAAGTTGCGGAAATCGTAAACGAACTTTACACGCGTCATATTGGTTCAATTGAGCAGGTTGGCGGCATCAATGGCAGTGAATTTGCTACAATGAATAAATCTTTGAAGCGCCTAGAACGCTTCTGGACGGATCAGATTTTATACCGTTTGTAAGCAAAGACTTACACACTCACAGTAATTTGATTAAGGCTTGCCGAATTGGCAGGCCTTTTTCGCGTTTAATGAGCAAAATCTGCTTGTATCATCCATATTTGAACATAAATGATATTTAGTTGAAGATGGAGTTATTGATAACTGCAACTCTGTGATGTAAGTTACCCTTACGTAAGTAGTGGATTTATGGTAAGGAATTTCTTAAGCAACTGTCTGTATGGATGATCAAGAATCAAATAAGTCTAACAGACAGATACCAAACGAATTGCGGGCATTACCGCAAAACTGGAAGTGATGATGAAACGTAGAGAATTTATTTCAGGACTAGCAGCAGGCGCAGGGGTTCTATCAACACCAGCACTCGCAAATGATCCAATCTCATCTATTATCCGCTCTTCAAAGCGGGATAATTGGAGTGACCAATTTGATGCGCGTAAAGGGGATGCAAAGTTATCCTCAACCAATATTCCTGTTTTCTCGCCCAAAACACCTGAATTTATTCAGCGCGCAATTGCAGAGTATCGTCAAATTAATGCAAAAGGTGGTTGGCCAGTCGTTCCAGCAACAGAAAAATTACGATTGGGCAACCAGTCACGCAATGTTTTCATCCTTCGGGAGCGTCTAGTCGCTTCACGCGATCTGGACCCGATGGCTGGCAATTCTGATGTTTTCGATAGTTTGGTTGATGGCGCCGTTAAACGTTTTCAGGCAAGACACGGACTACCTGCTGATGGCGTTATGGGCAGATACTCTTATGCAGCCATGAACATTCCAACCAGCATTCGCCTTGGTCAGCTTGAAACTAACCTTGTACGTTTACGCTCAATGTCTGGCTATCTTGGTGATCGTTATGTGATGGTGAACATTCCTGCAGCACAAATTGAAGCTGTCAACAATGGCGTTGTTGAATCACGCCATACAGCAATTGTTGGTAAAACAGACCGTCAGTCGCCAATCATTGCTTCAAAAATCCACGAGTTAAATTTAAATCCTTATTGGACATCACCAAAGTCCATCATTCGTAAAGACCTTATTCCGTTGATGCGCAAGGATCCGACTTATTTGACACGTAACAATATTCGCATCTTCCCGTGGAGTTCTGATGAAGAAATTTCACCAGAAAGTATTGATTGGAATACAGAAGAAGCGGTTGATTTGCGCTTCCGCCAAGACCCTGGCAAAATTAACGCCATGGGTTCAGTGAAGATTAACTTCCCTAATCCGCATGCAGTTTACATGCACGATACGCCGCAACAGGCATTGTTCTCGAAGCTTTTACGCTTTGAATCTTCAGGCTGTGTGCGGGTTCAAAATGTACGCGACTTAATCACTTGGTTAGCAAATGAAACACCCGGTTGGGATCGTCGCCAAATTGAGCGTGAAATCGAATCCGGTAACCGTACAGACGTCAAGCTTGCGGCTCCTGTTCCAATTTACTGGAACTATATTACAGCTTGGTCGACAAAAAGCGGCGTAGTTCAATTCCGTGATGATATCTATTCACGCGACGGTGCAGAACAGCTTGCACTTGGTAGTTGGGAATAAAGCAGACTTTCTAAAGTTTGAAATTCCAAAAAAATTGGTGCATCACTGCGCCAATTTGACATTCTATATCGTAAAATAAGTATTGGCATTTCTTAAAACTGCGTTATATCAATTCAATCTGCGTCACCAAATCGGGGAGTGGCGCAAGTTGTTTTACATATAACACGTAAGGAATAAGTCTAATGGCTGCCAGTCTTGATAGTTTTTTTAATTCTCCACTCAGTGAAGTGGACCCCGAAATTCACGCTGCAATTCAAAAAGAATTGGGTCGTCAGCGTCACGAAATTGAACTTATTGCATCAGAAAACATTGTCTCGCGTGCTGTCATGGAAGCGCAAGGCTCTATTATGACCAACAAATATGCTGAAGGCTATCCTGGCAAACGCTACTATGGCGGTTGTGAGTTTGTTGATATTGCTGAAACACTTGCAATCGATCGCGCTAAAGAGCTTTTTGGCTGTGAATTTGCAAATGTTCAACCAAACTCTGGTAGCCAGATGAACCAAGCTGTATTCCTCGCACTACTACAACCGGGTGATACATTCATGGGTCTTGACCTAAACTCTGGTGGTCACCTGACACATGGTTCGCCTGTTAATATGTCTGGTAAGTGGTTCAATGTTGTATCTTACGGCGTAGACAAAGACACACACCAACTTGATATCAATGAGATCGAACGTTTGGCGCATGAGCATAAGCCAAAGATTATTATTGCTGGTGGTACAGCTTATTCACGTGAGTGGGACTGGGCTGCATTCCGCAAAATTGCTGACAGCATTGATGCCTATCTTATGGTGGATATGTCTCACATTGCGGGTCTTGTGGCTGCAGGCGTACATGAATCTCCAATTCCGCATGCTCACATTTGTACGACAACTACACACAAGTCACTTCGTGGCCCTCGTGGTGGTATGATTTTGACAAATGATGAAGCGCTGGCAAAGAAAATGAATTCTGCAGTCTTTCCGGGTCTTCAAGGTGGTCCATTGATGCACGTAATTGCTGCAAAAGCGGTTGCATTTGGTGAGGCACTACAGCCAGAGTTTAAAGCCTATTCACAACGCGTAAAAGACAATGCAAAAGCATTGGCTGCAAGCTTGATGAACAATGGTCTTGATATCGTTTCAGGTGGTACGGACAACCACTCCATGTTGGTTGATCTTCGCCCTAAGAAGGCAACAGGTAAAGCGGCAGAAGCTTCGCTGGTTCGTGCAGGTTTGACTTGTAACAAAAACGGTATCCCGTTTGACCCTGAAAAGCCTTTTGTAACATCTGGTATTCGCTTGGGTTCACCAGCAGCAACAAGCCGTGGTTTTGGTGAAGAAGAGTTCACTGAAATTGGTAACTTCATCACGGAAGTGCTGGATGGTCTTATGGTTGCAAATGATGCAGACGCAAATCAGGCAGCAGAAGCTGCTGTTCATGCAAAAGTAGTGGAAATGACATCGCGTTACCCGATGTATGACTATCTATAAGCTAGCTTCATAAATCTGAAAATGTTAGAAGCCTTTCATCACTAGATGGAAGGCTTTTTCTTTGCGTTGTCCTTACTGCACCAATCACGATACTCAGGTTAAAGATTCGCGTCCGACAGAAGATGGGAGCGCCATAAGGCGCCGCCGTATCTGCTCAGGATGTGGCGGACGGTTCACTACTTTTGAACGCGTTCAATTACGCGAGCTTACCGTTTTGAAGAAATCAGGAAAACGCGTGCCGCTTGATAGAAACAAGCTTACACGATCAGTTTCGACAGCGATTCGAAAGCGTGACCTTGACCCTGACCGTGTAGAGCAAATGATCTCAGGCATCGTTCGTCAATTAGAGTCCCAATCAGATGGGGACATCACGTCTGACCAAATCGGTAAACTCGTGATGGAAGGCCTCAAACAAGTAGACGAAGTAGCATACGTTCGCTTCGCCTCAGTCTATAAAGATTTTCAAGAGGCCAAGGATTTCGAAGGTTTCCTAAGCAAACTGGAAGAGGATGATGAATAATGCCCTATAAACGTTTGGTCATGGAACTTGGTATGGGTACGGATATCCGTGGTCAGGATTATACCAAGGCTGCTGTTCGTGCGGTGGAAAATGCTCTTCGTCAAAATGCGTTAGTGGTAGCCGATGCTTTTGGCAAAGCGCGTGAGGAAATGAAAGTCGATATTCATATCGGCGCAGGCAAGCCCGAGGAAGTGGACAAGGAAAAAATCGCCAGCATTCTACCCTATGGCAATGGCACCGTTACAGCACATGCAGGAGGCATGGATACGTTCAAAGATGATGGCACGCCAGGTACGATTATGGTCAACGCGGCATTGATTGTTTATCTCGATCTGGAAGACAGCAAGGAGTGGCTGGCATGAGCGAACTCAAGCGTATTATTTTAGAACTTGGCACAGGTAATGACCTTTATGGTCAGGACTACACCAAGGCCGCAAAACGTGCCGTGCAAGACGCCATACATCACTCTTCACTAACACTGTTTAAAAGCCTCGATATAGACCCAATGCAAATGCAGATTGAACTTCATCTGGCAGCTCAAGAACCTGAGAAAATCAATCTCGAAGAAGTGGCAAATGAACTCCCTTACGGACAGGTCACGCCAAAGGCGATTTTTGGCGGGTTAAATATTCACGATGAGGTTACAGATCGCACAAGTGTTATTGTCAATGCAGGCATAATCGTGCGATTGCCTCTTGCATGAAAACACTAAAAATCGGTTTTATCTTTTGTTGTATAAGCCTGACTGCTTTTCCTGCACACTCGGGAAAAGTATGGGAAGATTTTGCACCCAAAAGCCATGGGTCGAAAGCCGTCTTTGAAAACTGTTTTTCACCTGCTGAACTAGCTGGAAAAAAGGGTGAAAAATTCACCCGTAAAAGAGGCAAGGGCGCTTATCTTGCTCCGCCAAAAATAAAACGCCCTAAGATAGCCCCTGCAACGCTTTCGCCTCAATTCTATGGGTCAATCAGACGTGTTGCTGTAGGCGGTAAGAAAGTCATTGCGCTTGGGTTCGATATTGGTGAACAAAACAATGATTTTGCAGGTTATGACGCTGAAATCATTGATACATTACGAAAACATAACGTAAAAGCTACCATGTATGTCGGCGGCAAATGGATGGCAACGCATCCTGCGCGCGCAAAGCAGCTCATCGCTGATCCATTGTTTGAAATGGGTAACCACGCCTGGACACATGGCAATTTCAGAGTGCTGAACAAGGCTGAAGTAGAAGACCAGATTTGGTTCACGCAGGCTGAATATGAAAAACAAAGAAGCGCACTTGCCGGTCTCGATTGCGCAAGGGTCGGCATGAAAGCAATTCCAAAACGCATTCCAACGTTCAGATTTCCATATGGCACCTGTAATGCGCGTTCTCTGAAACAGGTAAATGATGCAGGTCTGCCAGCAGTGCAATGGGATATTGTGACAGGCGATCCCGCAAAGGGACAATCTGCAAAAGCAATTGCGAGAGCTTTGCTACGCTCAAAACCTGGCTCAATTGTCGTAGCACACGCAAACGGGCGAGGTTGGAATACGGGCAAAGCTGTCAAATTCGCTATCCCCAAGATGCTCAAAGATGGCTGGGAATTTGTAACGGTCACCGAACTTCTGCAAATGGGTAAGCCCGTTATCGCCAAAACATGCTATGAAAACCGTCCGGGCGATAATAAACGCTATGACAGAATTTTTGGCAGAGGAACGGGTGAATGAGCAAATTTGGAGAGGCAAGTTACGACCTGGGTATGTGCCAACTTCGCCATGCAACCGCTGAAGATGCAAAAGTTTTAAGTGTCGAACTGGCGAAGATTGAGCCTTGGAAAACCTTGGGCTCAACGCCACAAGAGTTTGAGGAAGGATTTCAATCTCAAACAAATTCTACAAATACCTATTCAGTCATATTTGAGGAAAAGCCTGTCGGGATAATTTCTGTCAGATATCCTTGGTTACTTGGGCCTTATCTTGGATTTTTAGGTGTAATCCCTGAAGCACAAGGTAGGGGATTGGGGAAGGCGCTTATGGACTGGCTTGAAGAAACCACCAAGAAACATTCGGCCAGAAACGTCTTTATCTGCGTGTCAGATTTCAACCATGATGCGCAAGCTTTTTATAACGACTGCGGTTACTATGTTGTTGCTGATCTGGATGGATTGATAGTCGATGAACATTCCGAATTCTTGCTCCGCAAACGTCTTTCCTAATTGCAAAAATTACGGCATAAACAGGCCATGAACATCGCAACTAAAATGTCATATGATATCAAACAGGATCAAAGGTTTCTTGATGCAGCCTTGCGCTTGGCGCGCAAGCATCAGGGACTGACGGGCACTAATCCTTCTGTTGCTTGTATCATCGTTGCGAGCACAGAACATGGCGCAAGGATTGTAGGCTCTGGCGTAACAGCCGAGGGGGGAAGACCGCATGCGGAACCGCCAGCTCTTTTGGAGGCAGGCAAGTTTGCTAAGGGTGCCACCGCCTATGTCACACTTGAACCTTGTGCGCATCATGGAAAAACACCGCCTTGTGCTCAAAACCTGATTGATTCAGGCGTGGCGCGCGTAGTGACTGCAATCACTGACCCGGATAATAGGGTCAATGGCAAAGGCCATGAAATGCTGATTGATGCGGGCATTGAAGTCACGCAAATGGATGGCGGCGAAGCAGCGCAGCGTGTCATGCAGGGATACTTAAAAGCAAGAACATCATCACGGCCTTTCGTAACCTTGAAAATGGCGATGAATGAGGAGGGCTTGATAGGCTCTACTCAAGCAGGAAATCTCAAGATATCATCGTCTACATCAAGCAGACAAACCCATCTGCAACGTGCCCGCCATGATGCAATTTTGGTTGGTAGCGGTACCGCTTTGTTTGATAACCCTAGCCTTGATTGCAGATTGCCAGGGTTGGGCACACGTTCTCCTATCCGTGTCATATTGGATGAGAAATCAAAATTGGATGAAAAAACAAAAGCGATTAGTACAGCACTTCAAACACAAACTGTTGTTGTTTCACCCATCACTGCGCCGCAGGAATGGCGGGAAATGCTTGCAAAAAACGGAGTTCAGCATCAGGTCTGCGAGATGGATGACGGGCGTATTGCACTACCTGAATTAATGGATGATTTGGCAGCAAAGGGCACACAGTCCGTAATGGTTGAAGGTGGCGCAAGAATTGCCGAGAGTTTCTTGAAAGATGATTTGGTCGATGAAATCATTATTCATATCGGTGGTGATGCGGACGAACCGGAAACTAAACAACATGCTGTTTACGCACCCTTTACACCTCATGCGCTTCCCAAAGGTTTCGAAGTTTGCCAGACGTTGCAATTTGGCAAAGACACTTCTCTAAGATTACGAAAGAAAAACTGATGTTTACTGGTATCGTTACAGACATTGGCACAGTTAAAACAATCAAGCCTCTTTCAAAGGGCAAGAGGTTTCGGGTAGAGACCTCTTACGATACTGCAACGATTGATATCGGAGCTTCTATTGCGCACTCTGGTGTTTGTCTTACCGTCGTTGAAAAAGGCGAGGGCTGGTTTGATGTGGAAGCTTGGGAAGAGGCTTTGCGGCTCACAACTTTGAGTAACGTAAAAGAAGGTCAGCCGATAAATCTCGAACGCTCGCTAAAAATTGGTGATGAACTGGGTGGACATTTGGTCTCCGGCCACGTGGATGGTGTGGCCAAGATTATTGCGGTGGATGAAGAAGGGTACGCGGTACGCTTTACCCTTGATGCACCAAAGCAACTGGCAAAATTCATAGCAGCAAAAGGTTCCGTCGCGCTCGATGGCACATCCTTGACTGTTAACAAGGTGGAAGGCACAAAATTCGATGTGCTCTTGATTAAGCACAGTCTTGAAGTCACTACTTGGGGAGACCGCAAAAAAGGCGATTTCCTCAATCTCGAAATCGATACGATGGCACGGTATGCCGCCAGACTTTCCGAAAAGATTTAGAATGTCTTAATCATAAATATTAAGTGCTTTGCCAAACATTAACCAAAATGCTTTTATACTAAAACAGTCGTCAACAAGGCTGGTATTTGAAGGTTATGTGTTTTAAAAAAATATCAATATTATCAATGGCTTTCTTGGTTTCTGCTTGTGTCGGAAGCAGTAATGAAGATGTATTGCAGTCTGCAATTCAGCCAAAACTTGAGTTAAATTCACAAGCTGAAACACCAAATTCCGAAGTTTCGCCCTTTCAGGTTGGCTCAGTTTCGCAACAAAAACCTACCATACAAAACCAGCCAAACATTGCATTTGCATCAGACGAGCCAACTGTAAATCAGTTGCAGGAAATTGAACCGGAGCCTTTTATTCCACCGCCTCCGCCACCAAGGGTTAAGAAAACATATTTGATTAACGGCCTGGGCAGCAGTGTTGGTTCAATTGGCTATGGCTTTACAAATCTGGCTAAAAAAATTCCAAACTCGACGTTACATAACTATACGTCGTTTGTTGAAAGTTCGACATTAATTCGCACAAAGGTTTCTAGAGAAATCAAAGCTGCGTATGCAGCTGATCCCGACATTGAAATCAATCTTATAGGCATTAGCTTTGGCGCGAACATCGTAACCTGGATTGCCGAAGAATTGCATCGAAAAGACATCCCCATAAATTATCTTGCTACCCTGGAAGGGCCCGCCATGTCACGCATTCATGAAAATGTGCGTCTTGCAGATAATTTCAGCTGTACTGGCTTGAGCTGTTTTAGAACAAGTTCAAAACTTTCATGGGGTAATAAAGAGACCGAGTTCTCCAAGTTTAAAATCAAGGCTGGACATATCGACTTGGCGGATCATCCCCAAGTGCATGATAGAGTGCTTTATCAAATCAACAGACCTTCTGAAATATTTGAAGTGCCGCAATTAAGCGCTCAATAAACCCTTAATCCAGCGTTCTATCATTTTGCACTTGCCAAGTTCGGCTAGCCATGTTTTGACCTGACTCAATACAGAATTTGAATCAGGAGTGATGTATGGCAAATGGCCCACATCTTTTGGTCGTTGATGCACCATATTATACTGAAATTTCCAAAAGCCTGATGGAAGGCGTAACAGAAGTTTTGGATGCCGCTAACGCAACGCATGATTACGTCACAGTCCCTGGCGTGCTGGAAATTCCAGCGGCTGTTTCAATAGCTTTGAAATCTTCCAAAAATTATGATGGCTACATTGTCATTGGTTGTGTCATTCGTGGTGAAACGACACATTATGAAATCGTATCCAATGAATCTGCTCGCGCCATCATGGATTTGTCGGTGACGCATAATCTGGCGATTGGTAATGGCATTCAAACTGTAGAAAACGAAGCGCAAGCCTGGGCGCGAGCAAAGGTTTCTGAAAAGAATAAAGGTGGTGGTGCTGCAAACGCTGCACTTGAAATGATAAAGCTAAAGAAAAGCCTTGGTGCATGAGCAATAACGAAGCCACAGATGAAACGATCCGTCCAGCCAATAAACGAGGCTCCGCACGTTTGGCTGCGGTTCAGGCAATCTATCAAATGGATTTATCAAGCGCACCCGTAAATGAAGTTGTTACTGAATACGAAAATCTGCGCATCGGACAGGAAGTTGACGGCGACACTTATCTTGAAGCCGATCTTGGCTGGTTTCGTGGCATTGTATCCGGTGTTGTAGAATTACAAAACCAGCTCGATCCCATGATCAATGATGCACTGCCTGCTGACTGGCCTTTGTCTCGCATTGATACGCTGCTAAGAGCTGTCATGCGTAGCGGGTGCTTTGAGCTTTTAAAGCGAAAAGATGTACCAGCCAAAGTCGTTATCAATGAATATCTGGATGTTGCTAAAGCCTTCTTTGAAGAAGATGAGCCCCGTTTGGTAAACGGTGTTCTAAACCGCATTGCGCGGGAGTTGAGAGAAGATGAATTCCCGACCAAGTGAATTCTCAATTATTAAAAAATACTTTGCTCCTTTCGCAAGCAAGGGAGCCTTTGAGCTTCGTGATGATGCAGCAGAAATAATTCCAAGCGAAGGCATGTCACTCGTACTTACGCAGGATGCAATTGCCGAAGGGGTGCATTTTTTTTCAGATGATCCACCTGCATCAATTGCCAAAAAAGCCCTTCGCGTAAACCTATCAGACCTGGCTGCAAAGGGTGCAAAGCCAAAATACATTTCGCTAGCGCTTGGCTTAGGGAAAACGTGGAATGAAAAATGGGTAGCCGACTTTGCCAAAGGCTTAAGCGAAGATTGTGAGGCTTATGAAATAGAGCTCACAGGCGGTGATACGTTCAGCACTGGCGGCGGGTTTGTTATTTCAATCACGGCAATCGGGGAGGTGCCTTTAGGTGATTATGTTTCAAGACTTAATGCGAAATCAGGTGATGCACTCTTCGTAACAGGTTTTATTGGGGATGCAGCGCTTGGGCTTTTGGCGCACGAAAAGAAATTATCCGAACTGGGCAATGACGATAATGCGTATCTCATGGGCCGATATTTATTGCCTGAGCCTCGGTTAGAATTAGCAGAGATAATTAGAAAATACGCTGCTGCATCCATGGACGTCTCCGATGGCTTAATTGGTGACCTAGAAAAACTCTGCCAAGCTTCAGAGGTTGGTGCGGAGCTGGAAATTCAAAAAGTGCCTCTCTCAAATGCTGCCCAAAGTGCAATTTCACTTGAATCAGATTTGTTAGAAACAGCCCTAACAGGCGGAGATGATTACGAAATTCTGTTTACAGTAGCTGAGGAAAAGTTAGTGGAATTTGAAGACTTGATAAAAGGCTTTGAAGGCCAGATTACACGTATCGGCACAATCAACAGTGGGCAGGGCGTAAAGGTGTTTGACAGGGATGGTCAACTCATTGAGTTTGAAAAGACAAGCTATGACCATTCTGGAGAGAACCGCTGACCCAAACATCGCACCTGACAGACGATCAGGAAAATGCCATCGCCAAGAAAAATGTAAGACTGTATTTGCTTTGCCAGGCTCTGGGTGCATCTTCCGCTCCAATCAACATTGCCTTGGGCGGAATTGTTGGCAGCCAACTTTTGGGGCCAGACAAGTCTTTGGCAACTGCGCCTGTTACAGCCTATAATGTTGGCGTTGCCATTGGCGCTTTGTATGCCAATTGGGTGATGAAGAAAGTAGGTCGAAAACGCGGGTTCATGTTGGGTACCATTATTGGTGTCATCGGACTGGTTCTAACTGGTCTTGCTATTACTATAGAACACTTCTGGTATTTCTGCGGCGCGCTCGCAATCAATGGCATCGCGAGCGGTTTTGTTCAGCAATACCGTTTTGCAGCGGCTGATCGCGGCACAGCAGAATTTAAACCCAAGGCTATTTCAACCATAATGATTGGCGGTGTTGCTGCCGCGATTATTGGTCCTCAGATTGTAATCTACGCAAGTGGATTGGCCATGCCTTATTCAAGCGCATTTTACATGGCGACTTCCTTGTTTATTTTAAGCTTCGTAGCGCTGCTGTTCCTTAATCCTTCTAATCTTACAAACCAGGAAAATGTGTCCTCAACAAATACTGGAAGACCGCTCTCAGAAATCATTATGCAGCCACGCTTCCTTGTTGCTGTATTTTGCGGAACGAATGCATATGGCTTGATGTCATTTGTGATGACAGGCGCACCGCTTGCCATGCAACATCATGGGCACTCCGAAGTGAATGCAACGCTTGGCATTCAGTGGCATGTCATGGCGATGTTTGCGCCAAGCTTTATTACGGGACATTTGATTGCACGGTTTGGAAAAGAAACCATTGTCTCCTTAGGTTTGATTATTTTGATTGCCTGCGGAATGGTAGCTTTGGCAGGCCTCGATCTATTGCACTTCTGGGGCTCTTTAATTCTTTTGGGTCTGGGGTGGAACTTTGGCTTCATCGGTGCGACTTCCATGGTAACGGATACCTATGAGCCAGAAGAAAAGAACAAGGCACAAGGTGCCAACGATTTTATCATTTTTGGAAGCGTAGCCTTCGCCTCACTAATGTCAGGCCAGGCTTTAAACGCATATGGATGGGATTTCCTGAACTGGATTATATTCCCAGTTTCAGGATTAGCATTGGTTAGCTTGCTTTGGTTGCGATACCAGAGTTCAAAAACGATACAGAATAGTTGATATTAAAATCCTAGAAGCCGTTAGGATTGCCTCTATCAGTCTGTCCTTGCAAGATGCTGGATGGGCTAGCACGTCCAGTGAGAAGTTGCTTCAAGAATGTGAAGTCTTCGCCACCAGTTGGAGTTGTACGTGAGATAAAATCAAACACGCGTCCATCTTGAACACCGTAATTTGCAATACGGCTTACAGTTTCATCTTCGTCAAAATAGACGGACAGAACTTTTTGATCGATCAACTTTAGCTTTTCAAACTCATAGGTTTTAGCGCGTTTTTGAGAAATGTAGTAAAATACCTCAGTACCAAACTGACCTTTTGTTGAGGGAGAACCAAGGGCAAGGATAACCTGATCACGGCTTGAACCTACAGGCACAAGGTCAAGTTGATCTTGCGTAATAATTGCACCATTGTTTATGACACGTTGCTCAATACATGCAGTTAACAAGGGTAGCGAGACCAATGAAACAGCAATCATTTTGTAAATCGGTTTTACAACCTTTGTATTTTTCAACGACATTCCCAAGCCTCGACAATAATATGCTCGATATTTCCTAATGAGTGATTATATGAGTATGAATAAGTTTTCAACCGTTCCTACATTAACCTGTTGAAGGTTTAAGGCAATTAACAACTAATACCGCAAAGTCACCCTTATGTTATCTGCATTTTTTAAAAGATCTTCATCCACTACATCACCACAACAGCTTTATGGCAGTGTTATGACTCAGGCGCGATCTCCCGAATTTTTTACAGATTTCGGCATGCCTGATACCGTAATGGGGCGTTTTGATGTCCTGTCACTTCACATTTATTTGCTTGCACGCAGGTTTCGCGAAGAGGGTTCGCCGATTGCTATGGACTTGAGCCAGGAGGTTTTCGATCTTTACGTTTATGATGTAGAGCGTGCATTACGCGAATTGGGTATTGGTGATACCAGCGTGCCAAAGAAAAAGAAGAAAATGATCCGAAGCTTTTATGGCCAGATTGATGATTTTGACGAAGCGATAAACGCGAGCGATGAAAAGGAAATTTCTGAAAAGGCCAGATTGCGTTATTTGTCAGAAACAGAAAACCCAAACCCTCAAATCCTGACATCTTATATCTTGAAAACAGAAACACATCTTAAAGAACAATCCATGAAGGCTCTTTTATCGGGTGAGGT
>CALAIO010000116.1 GCA_937923355.1 uncultured Rhizobiaceae group bacterium
GTCTCACCAGATTTATTCGACAAGAAGTTTTTGATTGCTTTATTTAAACGATTATATTTCATTTTTCAGTCCCGAAAAATAGTTTCTAGCGCTTTAAATACGGACTCAAAGCACCCTAATAATCATTAAAATTATAACTAATCTATAAAATATCCATTAACGCTGGAATAAAAGGATCATCAGCAGGTGGCATTGGGTATTCACGCAATTTATTACCCCGTACCCATTTTAAGCGCTGATTTTCACGACCTGTAGGCGTCCCCTCCCATTTGCGGCATACAAACAAAGGCATCAGCAGATGGAATTTTTCGTAAGAATATGAGGCAAAAGAAAGCGGCGCCAGGCATGTTTCCCAAGTTTTAACACCAAGCTCTTCTTCCAGTTCTCTGATCAGTGCTTCTTCTGGTGTTTCGCCCAATTCTATTTTACCGCCTGGAAACTCCCACAGACCTGCCATGGATTTACCTTCAGGACGCTTGGCAAGTAAAACACGATTATCAGCATCCAGTAGCGCACAGGCGCTTACAAGCAACAAGGGTTTGTTATCTTCCTGAGTGCTCATGATTTCAAAGGCGCCATACGATAGCTGTAGCGATACAGCTCTTCAAAACCAAAGCTTTTATACAATTCAAACGCGGCTGTATTTTCTGCAACAACCTGTAACCACGCAAACCGCGCACCAGATTGTTTTGCCCATTTCAAAGCACTTCCCATCAGAGCTTTGGCATTTCCCTGACGTTTAAATTCGGAGCCTGTAACCAGATCAAAAACGCCAACCAAATCATTATCATGAACACAACGCACAGCCGCAACATTCTTGTCACCATCATTTTTTACAAAAAGCCCACAAGTTGGCTGGATTGATTGAATAACTTCAAACAAACCTGGCTTTGAGCTCTTTGCTTCTTCAGAAAGATGGATAAAACTGTCGACCCAATAACCGATATCTTTCATTGGGACATGGTCTACATGATTTTCTAAATCAACAGACTGCAAATCCAGCATCATAACAATACTTTCATCAAAACGGGTCCAGCCACGGTCATCCAGAATGTCTTCAAGTTCGGGCGGCGCAAGCGGTGACTGTCTAAAGACCAATTCGCGTCCGAAGCTTTCAAACTTTCGTTTGGCAAGCTCAAGACGCGCATCAATATAGGCATGATCAGACGGATCCAGCGGATTAACCGAGTTCAACCGCTTGGCAGGATGACCAGCGGTCAGCCGTATAGCCCATGTACCATCGTAATGGGTTGAAGTAGATGGAAACGAACGAAAACTAACCGCTTCAAGCCGTCTTACTTGTGCCAATCCTGGCATATCTTTAACTCCGGTAATCACCATTGATGGCCACATATTCTTTAGTAAGATCGCAAGTCCAGACTTTGGCTTGCCCCTTGCCTAAACCAATATCAACTGTGATATTAATCTCATCAGCTTGCATCACACGTGTTGCCGCTTCCTCGCTGTAATCTGGAACGCGCTCACCATTTTGAGCAACCATAATATCACCAAAGCTAATGGTTAGAAGATCACGATCTGCGGGTTCTCCTGCCTTGCCGACGGCCATCACAATACGACCCCAATTGGCATCTTCGCCAGCAACCGCCGTCTTTACCAAAGGCGAATTTGCAATCGTCCTAGCAATATTAAAGGCAGACCCTTTGCTTTTTGCGCCTGTCACCTCGATACAAACCTGCTTTGTAGCGCCTTCACCATCACGCACCAAAAGCATGGAAAGTTCGTGCATCAGCCCTTGAAGCGCTTTTTTGAACGGCTTTAAATTCTTGTCTTTTACATCGGAAATTTTCTTGCCAGCCCCTGAGGACATCAAGAGAACAGTATCACTTGTTGAGGTGTCGCTATCAACGGTAATCGCATTAAAAGTCGTCTTGGTGTAATTAGACAGCAATTCCTGAAGAACCTGATTATCCACCGCTAAATCTGTAACAATGAAAGAAAGCATTGTCGCCATGTCTGGCGCAATCATGCCGGATCCTTTGGCAATACCATTGATATGATACGTCTTGTCATCAATCTTAAATTGTCTTGTTACAAGTTTTGGATAGGTATCCGTTGTCATAATCGCTTGCGCAGCTTCGTGCCAGCCATCAGACTTGAGCACCGCATTTGCCATGCGCAGTTTTTCATCAAAACCAGAGGCATCAAGCGGTTCACCAATTACACCTGTTGACGCAAGAAAAATCTGTTTTTCAGAACAACTCAAAACATCTGCAGCCGCTTTAGCTGTTTGCTTTGTTGACTCAACACCCTTTTGTCCCGTGAACGCGTTAGCATTGCCTGAATTAATCACAATCCCCTTGGCCTTGCCCTTTGCCAAATGCTTGCGACACCAGTCAACTGGCGCCGAAGGACATTTTGACTTGGTAAAAACACCAGCTATTTCAGCAGGCTTATCAAAAACAATAAGGCATAAATCCTTACGACTTTGATATTTTATGCCTGCTTCAATGCTTGCAAGACTGACACCATCAAGCTCTGGCAATTCAGGATAAAGCTTGGGCGCAAGGGGAGATACTTTTTCAGACATTAGCACAATTCACTTTACTGAGACTGAATGGCTTCAAGCTTGGTCTTTAAATCTTCATCCAACACTTCTATCTTGAATTTTGCACGGGCATCTTGCGTAAGCTTGAAATACTTCTCACGTGCCAAAGCTTGGCGAACCTGCCCTTTTACTTCTTCATAGGAAGGCGGTTGACTGTCACGCGCATCTTCCTTAAAAATAATATGAAATCCAAATTGAGATTTAACTGGCTCTTTTGTGTAGCTGCCTTTTTCAAGATCAAAGGCTGCGACTTCAAATTCAGGCACCATTTGCCCACGACCAAAATATCCAAGGTCACCACCTTGAGGGCCGCTAGGGCCAGTAGATTTGGTTTTGGCCAGTTCAATAAAATCTGCACCGCCATCAAGTTCCTTGATAATGGCTTTTGCCTCGTCTTCTGTCTTTACCAAAATATGACGCGCACGAATTTCTGGCTGTGGCTCAATGCCTTTCACTTCAATATCATAACGTTCTTTCATTTCCTCTTCGGTAATGACGTTAAGCGCATTGGATTGAAAATAATTATTATGAAGTGCGCGAGCGCGATTAAACGCCATTTGCGCTTTAAAATTTGCATCATCCGCAAGGCCGGCCTCTTCTGCAGCCAGTGCCAGTGCCTTGATGTCCAAGAGCGCATTTAAAATCATTGCGCGACGCTGATCTGCAGGTGCCTTTGAAAACTGCTCAAGCAAATCCACTTCAGCTAGTGCCAATTCGCGGTCGGTAACCTCAACGCCATTAACGCGTGCAATAACGTTTTCTTTGGCTTCTTGCGCAAAGCTAGGCACAATCGAAGCGCTTGAAACTGCAAGAGCTAGAATAAAACTACGGGTCACAGCGGGTATTTTGATTTTTGACATAATGGCTCCTGTTAGGCCTATTTTTATAAAACGACAAGCACTCTATGTAAGAGTAAATTACATACAAACAATGGCAATCGTTGACATCGGTTGATGTCCCTCTTATCTGTCCTTTGTCCGGTCGTCCAGATTTCGTTTGCACAGTTTCGTGTAAACTACATTGTAACCCTAGTTTTTCAACGGTAAACCGTACATATAAACGTGAAAGCATGCTCACATTTGAGCAGTTAAATATCTTGAGAGGCCGCATGGGCATTTTTAGTGGAATAGCAAGCAAACTTTTTGGTTCATCGAATGATCGTGAAATCAAGAAATTCCAGCCAAAGGTTGAAGCAATTAATGCGCTCGAGCCTGAAATGGAAGCCCTCTCGGATGATGCTCTGAAAGCAAAAACGCTAGAGTTCCGCAAACAGCTTGAAGAAGGCAAAACGGTTGACGATCTACTCGTCCCTGCATTTGCCGTAGTGCGTGAAGCTTCAAAACGCACACTTGGCATGCGTCACTTTGATGTTCAGCTCATAGGTGGCATGATTTTGCACGGCGGCGACATCGCAGAAATGCGCACAGGTGAAGGCAAGACACTCATGTCTACTCTGCCAGTTTATCTAAATGCTCTACCATCAAAAGGCGCACATGTCGTAACCGTAAACGACTATCTGGCAGAGCGCGATGCAAAATGGATGAGTGCCATTTACGAATTCCTTGGCATGACAACAGGCATCATTGTGAACGGCATTGAAGATGACGAGCGCCAAGCTGCATATAATTGCGATATTACTTACGGTACAAATAATGAATTCGGTTTTGATTATCTTCGCGATAACATGAAATTCGATCTTGAAAGCATGGTTCAACGTGACCACCACTATGCAATCGTCGATGAGGTCGATTCAATTCTGATTGATGAAGCGCGGACGCCACTTATTATTTCCGGTCCACTGGATGACAAGACTGACCTTTACAAAACCATCGACAGCTTCATACCGCAAGTTGCTGATGAAGATTATGAACTGGACGAAAAACAGCGCTCCGTAACCTTTACAGAAGATGGTAACGAAAAACTGGAAGAAAGCTTGAAAGAAGCTGGACTTCTAAAAGGTGAAAATCTTTACGACATTGATAACGTAACGATTGTTCATCACATCAATAACGCCCTTAAAGCGCATAAGCTTTTCACCAAAGACAAGGATTACATCGTCCGCAATAATGAAGTTGTCATTATTGATGAATTTACTGGCCGTATGATGCCAGGTCGTCGCTATGGCGAAGGTCAGCACCAGGCGATTGAAGCCAAGGAAGGTGTTACCATTCAGCCTGAGAACCAGACCATGGCATCGGTGACATTCCAGAATTATTTCCGCATGTATGACAAACTTTCAGGCATGACTGGCACAGCCATGACGGAGGCTGAAGAATTTGGCAATATTTACAGTCTGAACGTCATTGAAGTGCCGACCAATCTTCCGGTTGCGCGTATCGATGATGATGATGAGGTTTATCGTACGGTTGATGAAAAATTCCTGGCAATCACAGCACTAATCAACGAATGTCGCGAGCGAAATCAGCCAGTACTTGTGGGCACGACTTCGATTGAAAAATCAGAAATGCTTGCTGAACTATTACAAAAAGAAGGCCTGAAAGATTTTAAAGTCCTAAACGCAAGACACCACGAACAAGAAGCGCAAATCATTGCAGCTGCTGGCGTACCTGGTGCTGTAACAATTGCGACCAACATGGCCGGCCGTGGTACGGACATTCAATTGGGCGGCAACTTTGAAATGCGTGCCGCCGAAGAACTTGCTGATGACCTAACGCCAGCAAAGCGCAAAAAAGCAGAAGAAAAAATCATGGCTGAAATTGCATCAGCCAAGGAAGAAGCAAAAGCTGCTGGCGGTCTTTTTGTTATTGCTACAGAGCGCCACGAAAGCCGCCGTATTGATAACCAGCTTCGAGGTCGCTCAGGCCGTCAAGGCGACCCCGGACAATCCAAATTCTTCCTGTCCCTGCAAGATGATCTAATGCGCATCTTTGGCGGTGACCGAATGGACGGAATGCTGCAAAAGCTCGGCCTGAAAGACGGCGAAGCCATCATGCACCCAATGATTAACAAGGCATTGGAAAAGGCACAAAAGAAAGTTGAAGCGCGTAACTTTGATATTCGCAAGAACCTTCTGAAATTCGATGACGTGATGAATGACCAACGAAAAGTTGTCTTCGATCAACGTAAGGATTTGATGAAAGGCGAAGACTTAAGCGAAACTGTTGAAGATATGCGTCACGAAGTCATTGAGGATATTGTTGCAAAACATATTCCTGAAAAAGCTTATCCAGAACAATGGGATACAATAAACCTGCAACACGAAGTGCAAGAAATTCTCAATCTTGATTTACCAATCGTGCAATGGGCAAATGAGGATGGTATCGACGAAGAAATCATCATTGATCGCATCACAGACGCATCTGATGAGTTTTCAAAGGCAAAATTTGAAGAATTTGGCGATGATGTAAGCGAGTACGT
>CALAIO010000117.1 GCA_937923355.1 uncultured Rhizobiaceae group bacterium
GGAAAAGCTCATGTCACGTATTGCAGGGTTTTCAAGCCCCTTATTACTGGGTTTTGATGAATTGGAACGAGTGCTTGCACGCGCTACCAAAAGTGCCAACGATGGTTATCCGCCTTACAATATCGAGCGATTGCAAACCCAGCCTGGCGAAAAAGGCGATTTGCTTCGAATAACGCTTGCCGTTGCAGGCTTTCGCGAAGACGAGCTTGATATCAGTATTGAAGAAAACCAACTGACCATTTCTGGCAAGCAGATTGATGATCAAGAGCGGGTCTTTCTACATCGAGGTATTGCGGCACGCCAGTTCCAACGTGCTTTTGTTCTGGCAGAAGGCATTGAGGTCAGCGGTGCAAATCTTGAGAACGGTCTTCTCGAAATAGACCTCATAAGAATTCAGCCAGAAAGAATAATTCGCAAAATATCGATTAAATCAGGTACAGAAAAGGAGTAGTTTTATGTTCCATGATGTAGAATTGAATAATCAGGATGCAGAAAATCTGGCTCAAATGGGTTCAGATGCCATTGCCTACATGCGAGAAATGACAACAGACGAAATCAGGACCGCTTTTCCGCAAACTCCTGAGCTTGAAGACAATCAAACCTATTGGGCGTTGTTTGGAGCAGATGGCGCGCCCCTGATGTTGGCCAGCGAGCGCATTGATATTGCTTCATCTGCTTTTTATAACAATTTAAAGCCTGTTCTACCTAATTAAGAAGGTTATTAGGCAGGGTCGACCCATCCGATATTACCATCCTCGCGGCGGTAGACTACGTTGGTCTTACCGCTGCCTGCATTAGTGAAAACCACAACGGGATTATCAATCAAGTCGAGCTTCATGACGGCTTCAGCAACACTTTGGGTTTCAATGCTGGTGAGCGATTCTGCGATGATAACCGGATTATATTCTTCCGGCATTTCTTCTTCCGGCGCAGGTGTTTCAACGATTGCATAAGCTGCCTGAGCTCTGGCAACCTTGTCTGCGTTCCCATGATGATCTTTCAGGCGGCGCTTATAGCGTCTTAGTCGCTTTTCGATCTTATCAGCTGCCGCTTCAAAAGAGGCTGTCGGATCCACTTCATTGGCTGTACTTTGCAAATCCGCGCTGCTGTCTAGGTGTATAATGCACTCACAAGCAAAACGATTACCCGTTTTTTCAAGCGTTACATGACCACGATATCCCCCGGGGAAATATTTCGAGACCGCTTCATCAAGCCTGTCCTGGATACGTGCCGTTAAAGTATCCCCAATGTTCATGTGTTTGCCTGAAATTTGTAAGCTCATTTTATACTCCTCTTTTGTTATCGCTACATTTAGAGCGTAGCGCGGAGGAGGCTAAGATGGCAATTCCCAAACGTAAATTTATATTTCAAGCCTAATCAAGCCTGTTGTTTCTTCTCACGACGGCGTTGAACAGAGGATGGAATGCGCATGGCTTCACGGTATTTGGCAACCGTGCGCCTTGCGATTTCAATGCCTGTTTCCTGCAGTTTCAGAACGATTTGATCGTCTGAAAGCACTTTCTTGGGGCTTTCCAAATCGACCAATTGCTTTATTTTATGCTTCACACTTTGAGAGGCGTATCCCTCTTCGCCATCGCTTGAAGTGATCGAAGATGAGAAGAAATACTTAAGCTCAAAGATGCCCTGATCACACATTAAGTACTTGTTGGAGGTAACTCGGCTAATGGTTGATTCGTGCATTTTAATGGCATCTGCAACCGTTTTAAGGTTAAGCGGGCGAAGATGTTCAACGCCTTCTGCAAAGAACATGTCTTGCTGTTTAACAATTTCTGTTGCCACTTTAAGAATGGTTTGAGCGCGCTGATCAAGGCTTTTGGTCAGCCAACTTGCGTTGCCCATACACTCGGCAATAAATTCTTTTCCCTCTGGTGTTTTTACAGCAGAGGTAAGTTCTGCATGATAGGTATGATTGACCAGAACTTTCGGCAAGGTCTCAGGGTTCAGATCAATTGCCCAACTACCATCTGTTTTTTGCTTAATCAGCACGTCTGGTACAACATTTTGCGATAGTACTGGCTCATAACGTGCGGCAGGCCTTGGATCGAGTTCCTTAATCTCGCGTATCATATCATTAAAATCTTCGCGGTTTACTTCGCAAAGCTTCATTAATTTTTCAAATTCGCGTTTTGCCAAGAGTGGTAGATTTTCAATCAGCTTTTGCATCGCTGGGTCAAAACGGTCTTTTTCTTGTAATTGAATAGTCAGACATTCACGTAAATTTCGTGCACCAATGCCGGAAGGATCAAAGGTTTGAAATTTTGCTAGGACTTTTTCGACGTGATTGACGCTAACGCCGTTGAGCATGGCAATGTCATGCAAGTCTTCCTGAAAATATCCGTCCTCAGTTAAGCCGTGTGAAATATGTGATGCAATTTCACGATCTTTTTGATCACTAAAGTTAAGCGAGACTTGTTCGTTTAAGTGTTGGGCCAGGCTGAGTGTTTCGCCAATACTTGCCAGAAAATCTGTATTATCGGTATTGTTTGAAGAAGAGCTGGATGTGCTGCTGCTAAGCGATTGCGCATTATCTTTATTAGCCTTTTCCGCACCCGCGATGCCTTCATCATAGACGTTTTCAAAAGAAGCATCGAGTTCCTTGGCGTTTTCACCAGCATCGAGTTTCATTTCATTTGAAATAATATCTTCTTTTTCAACTTTGTCAGAAGAAGGTTCGGCTGCAGCAATGCTAGTTTCATTGCCAATTTCCAGCAATGGATTTTTTTCAATCTCATCTTGTACAAATTCTGCCAGCTCAAGATGGCTATATTGTAAGAGCTTGATTGATTGCGCCAATTGTGGCGTCATCACAAGCGATTGCGATTGCTTCTGCTGTAAGCGAGCTGAAAGAGCCATTGTTACCCTACCTGTTGTTTTACAGGCTCTTTTTGAATTGGCCTGTTTATTGCATCAAGGTAACAGAAACATCTTCCTAAAGAGTAAATTGCTCCCCAAGGTAAAGTCGGCGCACATCTGGATTTTGCACGATCTCGTTTGGGCTGCCATGGGTCAGCACATTTCCAGCATGAATAATATAAGCACGATCAATAAGACCCAGCGTCTCTCTTACATTATGGTCTGTGATGAGAACTCCAATGACGCGGCGGGTCAGATGACGAACCAGGTCCTGAATGTCTCCAACCGCGATCGGGTCAATGCCTGCAAAAGGTTCATCCAGCAACATGAAAGAAGGTCTTGTTGCCAGCGCGCGGGCAATTTCGCAGCGGCGACGTTCGCCACCAGAAAGAGCAATTGAGGGAGATTTTCGAAGGTGCGTAATTGAAAATTCTTCAAGCAGCGCATCCAGTTGGCGTTCGCGCTCTTTTTTATTGGGTTCAACCACTTCAAGCACGGCACGAATATTATTTTCAACGCTTAA
>CALAIO010000118.1 GCA_937923355.1 uncultured Rhizobiaceae group bacterium
CTCTTGCCGCTTGAACCTAGTGTAAAACAAACTGGTGATATCTCAGTACCAACACCTGCTCCAAAAGTTGTAATTCCTGAAAATGTTGAGCCAACAGTTACGGCCGCAATCAATGTGCCAGTACCACAACCTGCCCTGCGCCCAACAACCATCGCTGCAAACATTGAGATACCTTCTCCGAAACCCAAGGCAAGAAAAACCAATACTGCACTTAGCCTTGAGGAATTCAAAACTGCTAATCTGGATGAGCGCCTTGCTGGCAAATGGGCATTGGCAACCGATGCGTCCATCAAGGATATCGCAGACATTCGTCCACCAGCCTATGGCCGCAATATCTTAAGGGAATTACCCTCAACCGTACTATCTCGCGGCTTTTCACAAACCCAGATTGGCGCAATCACAAATAGCTTCTCTGGAAGTTCCGTAGAATTTCTGGATTTCAAACGCTTCGAATAAGTTGAAACCTTATTCGTCAGCGATTTCTTCGCTCTGTGGTGCATCACTTTGCGCTTCAAATTCTGGCAGCATGCCAAGCGCTACGAGATATAAATCACGCACAGCTTCTTCTTCCTGACGCTCTGTCAGGTCTTTTTTGCGAAGGGAGACAACCTGACGCAAAACCTTGGTATCAAACCCATTTGCCTTTGCCTCTGCATAGACATCACGGATATCATCAGCGATCGCTTTTTTCTCTTCTTCAAGACGCTCAATACGCTCGACAACAGACTTCAGTTGTTCACGTGCTACCATTGGATCTGACGACATTTAATTCTCCTCAAGGCTCTTGCCTGTACTATTTACGAATGACTTTTGTCAAAAGCCTCTTTTTGTTCTTGTGTTGCATCTATTTGATAAAGTTTCTTCCACTCATCAAATGGCATGCCATAAATTATTTCGCGCGCTTCCATTTTTTCCATATCAACGCCTTTTTCATTGGCAGCTTCCTGATACCATCTCGAAAGACAGTTACGGCAAAATCCGGACAGGTTCATCAGATCTATATTCTGCACATCCGTGCGCTCGCGAAAGTGGGATACAAGTCTGCGAAAAGCAGCCGCCTCAAGTTCTGTTCTTGTTGCATCATCCATCATCATTTCTCCTTGCACATCTCACCAAAACAGCATTAATTAAATACCGAGCGTCACGCCACCTCTTTAAAAGATTATCTGTATAAAAGTTTCAAGGTGTAAAACCATTACACCACTTATTTTTCATGAAAGTCGGTCATATTTCGAACCAAGCGCACCAAAATCAACTTTCATTCCCAACTGCTTTTGGCGCTCTACTTGTGGGCGGCATTATCATGGGGTTTTCTCCCGTCTTCGTGCGTGAAGCGGAAGTTGGCGCGTTTGCAAGTGCATTTTGGCGTGTCTTCTTTGCCTTGCCTGTTTTGTATCTTTGGGCGATCTGGGAAGCAAGGCGAAATAATCAAAATCTGGAACTGAAATTCTCAAAACCAGCCATGCTTGCAGGTCTCATGTTTGCTGGTGATTTAAGTTTTTGGCATTTGTCTATCCTAAACACCACCATGGCAAACGCAACGTTTCTGACAGGACTAGCGCCTGTCTGGGTAATATTATTATCAAACTTAATCCTAAAAGAAAAACCACCCAAGAACGCATTCCTGGGTATTCTGATTTGTCTTATTGGCATGAGCTTATTGATCAATGCCAGCTTTAGAATCGAACCTGAGCGTCTTATTGGCGATATCTACGGAATCATCACATCGATATTTTTGGGGCTATACGTTATTGCAATCAGGTCTGGCACAAGAAGTACAAGCAATAGCAGTTTGTTCCTTGTCTCAACCATCGTAACAACAGCTGTTCTTTTTCTTGTGGTGCTTACCGCAGGCCAAAGCTTCATACCAGAAACTGAAAAAGGCTGGGCAGCCCTTATATCACTCGGGGTCCTGACGCACGCAGGCGGCCAAGGCCTGCTGACAATTGCAATCGCTTCACTAACCGCAGCATTCTCATCGCTTGTTATTTTCATTGAAGCCATCACGGCGGCTTTATCTGGATGGCTTTTGTTTGATGAAAAGATGGATTTTCTACAACTTACAGGATGCGCTCTTATTCTAATTGGCATTTGGGTTTCAAGGCCAATAAAAACCCGAATGAATAGGCCTTAAGCCTGGTGTCATTAAGTTGACATGGAATCAAGTGTACGCGACAAATGCTATAGATGAATCGCAATTCAGGAATTGAAACAATCTAGATGATTAAAGCGGCAATCAAGAAAATTATAGCAACCGGGATTACATTAGGCGCAGTATCATTTGGTACAAGCTTGGCAACCATCACCCCTGCGCAAGCTGACTTCAGAATATGCAACGATACCAAAAGCCTTGTTGGCGCGGCACTGGGCTATAAAGACGACGAAAAATGGATATCAGAAGGCTGGTTTCAAGTGCCACCCGAGACATGCAGTTCGCTGATTGAAGGGGATCTGAATTCCAGATTTTACTACATCTATGCCGAAGACGCAGACAAGGGCGGGCAATGGCGTGGCGATGTGTTTCTCTGCACCAATGAACGTGAATTTAAAATAGAAGGCGTAGAAGATTGTTTCACCCGTGGTCACATCAAAACTGGTTTCTTTGAAATCGATACAGAAAACCGTGCCAACTGGATGGTTCGCCTGACAGAACAATCGCAATCAGCACCCGCACCTCAACAGTAAAGCAATTAACATGCATCGCAAAAGACGGACTAAAATTCTAGCAACCCTTGGGCCTGCGTCGTCTGGTAAAGAAAAAATCAAAGAACTATTTCATGCCGGAGCAGATTTGTTTCGCATCAACATGAGCCATTCTTCACATGAGATGTTGAACGAACTGGTCGCGACCTTGCGCACAGTAGAAAAAGAAGTTGGCAGACCGATCGGCATACTGGCTGACTTGCAAGGACCCAAATTACGCTTGGGCGAATTTGCCGAAGATGCAATCACAGTTGAAGCAGGCGACAAGATTACTCTAGATCTGGACGAGACATCGGGCACGCAAAACCGCATTCACGTCCCCCACCCTGAAATCATTGATGCACTTGAACCAGGCCACAGAATTTTAATTGATGATGGTAAGGTAACGCTAAAGGTGCTTAAGGCCAGTAACAAAGAGGCTCTTGCAGAAATTGTCAGTGGCACAAAGCTATCGAGCAGAAAAGGCATCAGCTTACCTGATTCTGATCTTGCAGTGAGTTCACTTACAGAAAAAGATTATGCCGACCTTGATGCAGCTCTGGCGGCTGAAGTTGACTGGATAGCGATATCTTTTGTTCAAAGACCGGAAGATGTTGCAGAGGTGCGGAAAATTGCGAAGGGTCGTGCAGGCATTCTTTCAAAAATCGAAAAACCGCAAGCGCTTACCAAGCTCGATGACATTATAGAGTTATCAGACGCTATCATGGTTGCGCGTGGTGATTTGGGTGTCGAAGTACCCATTGAGCAAGTGCCCGGCTTGCAAAAACAAATGACAAGAGCTTGCCGCAGGGCGGGCAAGCCTGTTGTTGTTGCAACGCAAATGCTCGAATCCATGATTACGGCCCCCATGCCAACACGGGCAGAAGTGTCTGATGTTGGCACGGCAGTTTTTGAAGGTGCGGACGCCATTATGCTTTCAGCAGAATCCGCTGTGGGTGATTACCCCGTTGAGGCGGTTACCATGATGGATAAAATTGCAACACAAATTGAGCAGGATCAAAACTATGACGGTATTATTTCTGCGCAACGCTCTGAGCCAGAACCAACAGGCGCAGATGCAATATCATTAGCAGCACGCCAAATTGCAGAGACGCTGAACCTGTCGGCAATTGTTTGTTACACGGGTTCTGGCACAACCGGTCTACGCGCAGCCCGCGAACGCCCTTCTGTACCTATTATAGCCCTTTCTCCAGTTGCCAGAACGGCCAGACGCTTGTCCATTGTATGGGGTTTACACTGTGTGGTGACTGAGGACGCCAATGATCTGGATGACATGGTCGACCGTGCCTGCCGCATTGCTGCCAGCGAACGCTTTGCAAAGCCAGGCGACAGGGTCATCATTTCTGCTGGGGTTCCTCTCGGCACACCAGGTGCAACGAACATGTTGAGGATTGCATTCGTCGCAAGCGATGGGCAATCTGGCATCTGATTTGAATTTAGGGAGCGTATCTCTTGGACACACTTACTAGAATGCAGGCATTTGTAGATATCGTGGAACAGCAGGGATTTTCAGCTGCTGCCAGAAAAGTAGGTCGCTCCAAAGCACTCATGTCAAAATACGTACGCGAACTGGAAGATGAGCTTGGCATATTGTTGTTGAACAGAACGACAAGGCAGTTCTCGTTAACAGAAGCAGGCGAAGTTTTTCATAAGTCAGCATTGGAAATTTTACAAAAAGTTGGTGATTTGCAAGATACTGTTCGCGAGGCTGGCAAAGGCCATAAAGGGCGCTTGCGCATTTCAGCACCACGTTCTTTGACAGACCTTGAAATCGGCTTGCCCATTGTAGAGTTTGCCAGCGCATATCCAGACATTACAATCGACATGAACCTTGATGACGCCATGGTGGATATGGTCGAAGAAGGTTATGACGTTGCCATTCGTATTTCCCGCCTGACAGACTCTGCCCTGATTGCAAAAAAGCTTTCAGACTTCAGGCTGGTTTTATGTGCAACACCGCAGTTCATCAAAAAACACGGCTCCCCAAAATCACCCAATGATCTGGGCGATTTACCCTGCATTGTAGACACAAACCTAATGCGTCGGGCCAATTGGTGTTTTTTGGATGATGATGGTCAGGAAATTAGCGTACCCGTTAGAGGCAACATTGAAGTCAACAGTCCGGAAGTAGCAAGGCGCGCAGCACTGGCTGGTCTGGGCATGACATTGGTACCAGAATTTTCTATTGAAAATGAATTAAAGTCAGGCGCGCTTATAAGCTTGCTTGAAGATCGCATTCCATCTGGTGGCGGAATTTATGCAGTTTATCCCCACAGAAGACATGTGCCTGGGAAGGTGCGCGTCTTTGTTGATTTTCTAGCCCAGTGGTTCAAGACCAAAAGTAAAAGCGACCGATAGACTCAAATCATGAACTTTTAGTCGCACAAATGTTTATTGCCTAAAAAAAGCCGCGAGAGTATTGTTCATGACAACTGATTTGCAATTCAGGAAACCAACCCGTGGCATATAAACTACCCAAGATTTTTGCAGCTACCGCAGCCTTGTTGCTTGGCAGCACAATATTGCCAAATGCGCACCCGCATGTATTTGTGGAAGCCAATATGGAACTGGTAATCAATGATAAAAACCAGTTCACTGAACTACGCCATGTCTGGCGGTTTGACGAACTTTTTTCTTCAACCCTGATTATTGATTTTGATGCAAATGCAGATGGCGAACTGGACGAAACTGAAATCGCTGAAATCACCAAGACAATTCATACATCGATTGGTGAATATGATTTCTATACCGCGATGCGTGCCGGCACCAAGGTCATTAATTTCTACGAACCAAAAAAACTAAACGCCTATATGGAAAACGGACAGATGATCATGTTCTTTTCCATAGAGCCTGAAAATCCGCATGATTTTTCAAAAGCACCCCTCCGCATATCAGCCAGTGACACAAGCTATTATGTTGCTTTTGAGTTCACAGAGAAAAACGTTATTCTCAAAGAGAATTCAGAAAGTTGCAAAACCAAAGTCACCGTTCCAAATTACGATGAGCTTTACGCAAGCAACTCGGATACTTTAAGCGAAGCTTTTTTCAGCAATCCCGAAAACCCAGAATTAGGCGATGAGTTTTTCTCATGGGCAGAAATTTCATGCTAAAACGAGTTGGCTTTGCCTTCGTTTGTGTTCTGGCAGCTAGTTTTTTTCTGAACTTCGACATGGAAGCGCTCGCGCAGAGCTCTTTGGGTGTTGGAAGGTCTGAGCAAGCAATTAAACCTGAAGGTTTTTTTGGCGGTATTTTGTTTTGGATACAACAACAACAGCAGTCTTTCTATAAAGCGATGACCACATCGCTCAAAGCGATCAAAAACGACGGTAATACCGCTTGGTATCTGATAGGGCTCAGCTTTGCATACGGCGTTTTTCACGCAGCAGGTCCAGGTCACGGCAAGGCAGTGATATCTTCGTACATGCTTGCCAATGAAGTAGCTGCAAAACGCGGCATCATGCTCTCCTTTGCATCAGCACTATTACAAGGCATAACAGCAATTACTGTCATTTCTGCAATCATGCTCTTCTTGCGCGGCACAGGCATCAAGACCAGTAATCTTGCAGGAACACTGGAAATTACCAGCTATTTTCTTGTCATGATGTTGGGCGTCTACCTGCTCTGGACAAAAGTCTTTATCAAAAAATCAGCACATGCGCATTCTCACACACACGCACATGATCATCATCACGACCACGATCATCACCATCACGCACCACATCCTGATCCAAATCATGTCCATACAGATGATTGCGGTTGCGGACACTCCCATGCGGCAGACCCAAAAATGCTGGAAGGCAAACTGGGTGTAAAAGAAGCATGGTCCGCCATTCTGGCCGTTGGCCTGAGACCTTGTTCGGGTGCCATTATCGTTTTGACATTTGCATTTTTAAACGGGCTTATCGTTGCAGGTATTTTATCAACGCTTGCCATGTCAATTGGCACTGGAATAACAGTTGCTTCTCTTGCCTTGATTGCAGTGGGTGCGAAAAATACTGCCATTAAAATCACTGGTGCGCAGGACAGTCTTGCAACCATTCACAGAGTGATAGAAATTTCAGGTGCAGCGCTTGTATTCATTCTGGGTTTCCTTTTATTCAGTGCAGCATTGACTGCGTGAACATAAATGTGAAGAGAGCAGCGTTTTTTCATTGCTCAACGCATTGCAAATTATGAAAACAGCACTATTTTGCAAACATCTCCGAAATTCTGGAACGATCAATGTTGAAGAAAAACGATACAAAAGCGGGCGTTGGCCCATTGCCAAAAGATCACCCCAAGGTATCCATTGGCAAAGTTGGCGTTTTGTTGGTCAATCTGGGCACGCCTGATGGCTATGACAAAAAGAACATGTATAAATATTTGCGTGAGTTTTTGTCAGATAGCCGCGTTATTGAATGGCCAAAGGCGCTTTGGTATCCCATCCTTTATGGTATCGTCCTGAATGTTCGCCCTGCAAAATCAGGAGCCGCATACAAATCTATTTGGAACCACGAAAAAAACGAGTCTCCCCTGCGCACCTTCACGCGTGGCCAATATGACAAACTGAGCGAAGTCTTCAAAACAAACGATAACATCGTTGTTGACTGGGCGATGCGTTATGGCAACCCTTCCATCCCGTCACGCCTAGATGCGCTGAAAGAACAGGGTTGTGACCGTATTGTCATTTTCCCACTCTATCCGCAGTATTCGGCAGCCACCACAGCCACGGTCAATGACAAGGTGTTTGACCACCTTATGAAACAGCGCTGGATGCCAGCCATCAGAACAATTCCCGCCTATCATGATGAACCTGTTTATATTGATGCGCTTGCTGCATCGCTAGAAAACGCGCTTGAGAAGATGGATAAAAAGCCAGAAAAGATAATTGCTTCTTATCATGGCATTCCGCAAAGCTACTTCAAAAAAGGTGATCCTTATCACTGCCACTGCATGAAGACGACAAGACTCTTGCGCGAAAAGCTTGGTTGGTCTGAGGATTTTCTGCTTACTTGTTTCCAATCACGCTTCGGCCCGGAAGAATGGCTGCAACCTTACACGGACAAAACCATTGAAGCACTGGCGCAAGAAGGCGTTAAGGACCTTGCTGTCTTTAACCCAGGCTTCTCGGTTGATTGTCTTGAAACGCTGGAAGAAATGGGCGTCGAAGGCGAAGAAATTTTTCACGAACATGGTGGCGAAAACTTCACCTATATTCCTTGTCTGAACGACAGCAAGGAAGGCATGGATGTGATTGAGGCCATGGTAAAACGTGAGATTATGGGCTGGGCTTAATAACCTAGTTTTAAATCAACCAGATTTTCCAGCCCTTCGCCATTCTCATAGCGTTTAATCTGACCATCAACATAAGCACCCAGAGATTTCACATCTGAGTTCGCAGCTACATGAGGAAAGATATAGGCATTTTCAAAATGCCAAAGCGGACTGTCTTTTGATAGAGGTTCGTTTTCAAAAACATCGAGCGAAACGCCACCCAAAGTGCCGTCTTTCAGACAAGAAGCTATATCCGTTTCAACCTGACTTTTACCGCGCCCACCATTAATGAAAATCGGAGATGGCAAAACAGGATGCTTCGCCAATTTAGAAAATAGCTCACGATTGAATATTCCCGTTGTCCCCGCAGTTAACGGCAAAAGGCCAACGAGGTAATTTGTTTTGGAAAGAAAGGCATCAAGCTCGCTTTCATCATAACATGCCATGTCGTCGATTTCTTTTTGAGTTCTGCTCCAGCCGATTACATTAAACCCAAGCGCCCTGAGTTTGCGCGCTGCGTCGTGACCCAAAACACCAAGCCCCATAACGCCAACCGTTACATCACTTGCCTGAGGTTGAGGTGCATCTGCCCATTCTGCTTTTTGTTGAGCAACATCATAATGCTTTTGCTGGCGAAGATGATTGAGGCATTGCATGCAAATCCATTCGCTCATACGTGTCGTCAGTGAGTGATCAACAAACCGCACAATCGGGATGTTTTTTGGCAAAGCAGGATTAGACAAAACCTTATCGACACCAGCGCCAGCAGAAAAAATCACTTCCAGATCAGGCATCCGGTCAAAGAGATCATGATCAAATTCCCAAACCAGCGCATATTTGACACCTGCAAGTGTGTCTGGCCGCTCACCCTTTGACCAATCAATTACAGGGCGCCCATCAAGGCCGTCATGAATGGAACCAAGTTTCTCTGCAGCCGTAAAGTCCACAGAAAGAAGAAGCGTTGATTTATCCATACTAAAACTCTTTACTTTGTTTTGATATCGAAAGCAGCCGCCATCAGCGCCTTGGTATAATCTGTTTGAGGGTTCTCAAAAATCTGTTTCGAAGAACCCTGCTCGACCACCTTGCCAAGACGCATGACGATCACTTCATTTGCCAAGGCTTTGACTACTTTCAAGTCATGACTGATAAACATATAGGCAAGCTTGCGACGCTTTTGCAAATCGCGCAACAAGTCCACCACCTGCGCCTGAACACTCATATCAAGCGCAGAGGTTGGTTCATCCAGCATGATAAATTTAGGTTCAAGAACAATCGCACGGGCAATCGCTATGCGTTGACGCTGCCCACCAGAAAACTCATGTGGATAGCGATGCCGCGTCTCTGGATCAAGCCCGGTTTCTTCAAGTGCATTAACAACCATTGCATCACGTTCTTCACGGCCCAACTCTGTATTATGGATCGTAAGCCCTTCAGCAATAATCTCACCAACAGACATACGCGGACTAAGGGAACCATATGGATCTTGAAAAACAACCTGCATCTGATCGCGTAAACCACGCATCTGCTTGAACGAATATTGGTTGATATCCTGCCCCACAAAAGCAATGTCACCTTGCGATGAAATCAGCCGTGTTAAAGCCATACCAAGTGTCGTCTTGCCAGAACCAGACTCCCCCACCACGCCAAGCGTTTGTCCTTCGCGCAGGATTAAATCAATGCCATCAACCGCCTTTACATGATCAACCGTTTTGCGCATCAAGCCTTTTTTAATAGGGAACCAAACTTTCATATCCTTGGCTTCCAGAATAACGGGCGCAGCTTCATCGCTCTTCGGTGGGGCACCTTTTGGCTCTGCAGAAAGCAAATGCTTGGTATAATCATGACTTGGTTTGGTGAAGATTTTTTCTGTCTCACCCTGCTCTACAATATGACCGTTCTGCATCACACAGCATCGATCAGCAATGCGCCTGACGATGCCAAGATCATGTGTAATGAACAACATGGAGAGGCCGTTCTTCTCCTGCAATTCTTTGAGCAGTTCAAGAATTTGCGCTTGCACGGTTACATCAAGCGCCGTGGTGGGTTCATCTGCAATCAGAAGTTCCGGCTCATTGGCAAGCGCCATGGCAATCATGACCCGTTGGCGCTGACCGCCAGACATTTGATGTGGGTAGGCATTGAGCCGTGTTTCAGGGTCGCGAATACCCACTTGCGTTAAAAGTTCAATCACCCGTTCACGCGCAGCCTTGCCTGACATCCCCTTATGGAGTTCAAGAATTTCCGCAATCTGTTTTTCAATCGTGTGAAGCGGATTAAGCGATGTCATCGGCTCCTGAAAAATCATCGTGATGTCGTTGCCACGGACTTTACGAAGTTCATCTTCGCTTGCCGATAAAATATCCTGACCTTTGAACAAAATCTTGCCAGATGGATAAGACGCTGCAGGCGGCAGCAACTTCAGGACAGAAAGCGCGGAAATAGACTTGCCAGAACCAGATTCCCCCACGAGGGCAACCGTCTCACCTTTTTTGATGTGAAAACTTGAACCATGCACAGCTGTTGTTGTCTTGCCACTGACCGTGAACGCAATGGAGAGGTCTTCAATTTCTAATATCTTTTCGCTCATCTCGCCCTCACTCAAATGTCTTGCGAGGATCAAAAGCATCGCGCGTTGCTTCACCAATAAAAATAAGCAGTGAAAGCATCAACGAGATAACGAAGAAACCGGACAGACCCAACCAGATGGCCTGAGGATTATTCTGCCCCTGCTTCAACAATTCACCAATCGAGGCCGAACCAGGCGGCAGACCGAAACCAAGGAAATCGAGGGAAGTTAGGGTCGTAATAGAACCGTTCAGGATAAACGGCATGAAGGTCAAAGTTGCTACCATGGCATTTGGCAGTAAATGCCGCCACATGATGGTTCTATTGTTTACGCCCAGCGCACGTGCTGCATTTACATATTCAAAATTACGCGCCCGTAGAAACTCAGCACGCACCACACCAACAAACCCAACCCATGAGAACAGAAGCAAGATGCCAAGCAATATCCAGAACCCAGGTGCTAGAACCGACGATATAATTAAAAGCAGATAAAGCACGGGCAAAGCTGACCAGATTTCAATAAAGCGCTGAAACAGCAAGTCAGTCAGCCCGCCAAAATATCCCTGCACTGCCCCTGCAGAAACCCCGATGACTGCGGAAGCAAAGGTCAGGGTCAGTCCGAACAATACGGAAATTCTAAACCCGTAAATAATCCGCGCCAGCACGTCCCTACCTTGGTTGTCCGTGCCAAGCCAGTTCATGTTACCCAAATTACAATTGGCATCCGTTTCACCATTTTCATATTGCGCACATCGGGTCTCTTTGTCGTAGAGCCAACTGGGTTTTGAGGGCGCAGGTTCGGGAATTTCCAGATTGGGCGTATTAAAAGAGTAGCGAATGGGCGGCCATATTATCCAACCATTTTCTTCGATATATTCGGTAATAAACGGGTCGCGAAAATTAGCCGTCGGCAGATTAAATTCATCATCTGGTTCAACAATATCATTTTCTGAATAATGAAAGAATATCGGAAAAACGAGCTTTCCATCGACAGAAGCAATGATAGGCTTGTCGTTGGCTATAAACTCTGTGAACAGACTTAGAATAAACAGGATCATGAAAATCCAGAGCGACCAATAACCACGACGATTGGCTTTAAAGTTCTGCCAGCGACGTTGATTAAGCGGCGACAAAAATGGCTGTTTGATTTCAGTTGCACTCATCAGACATCCCTCGCTTCAAAATCAATACGAGGATCAATAGTGGTGTAAATAATATCTGAAATCAGACTCACGATGAGCCCCATTAGAGAGAAAATATAAAGCGTTGCAAAGACTACCGGATAGTCTCGACCAAC